>CAYMQX010000006.1:0-20931 GCA_964392495.1 uncultured Anaerolineaceae bacterium | reverse complement strand
GGTGAAAACAACCTCCCTGCTCAGCCAGGAGGTACGGAAATTGCGGACCGCGTAAAAGGAGTGAAGGGGCTTGCTTAAATGAAAATGCGATGCCAGCATGGCCACCATGACCGTGAAGGAGATGACCAGCAGCGGATTGCGGGTAATGCGGTCCATGTCTTCAGGGCTGAAGCGTTTCCTCGCCGCCAGGCGTATCACCCACAGCACCAGCAGCGCGCCGACCGAGAGCTGCATCAGGATGGTATAGACGGGCAAAGCCCATTCACGGACGTTCATCGGATCACCATGCTGGGTCTTTGCAGATGTTCGGCTTGCAGGCAGGGCAGGCAGCACTCCACCTCGGTGCCGCCTCCCGGGCTGGTGTGGATCGTCACCCTCCCCCCCACACTCTGGGCGCGCTCGCACATCGTTTGGACGCCGAAACTTCGCTTGGAGCCCGAAGGCATGAAACCCACGCCGTTATCTTTCACGCTCAGAACGATCCCCTCGCCTTCCCGGTGGAAATCACGAGTCAATACTACACGCACCTCGCCTGCTTTCGCATGCTTGCGCACATTGGTGAGCGCCTCCTGAAGGATGCACACCAATTGGACCTCCGCCACCGAGGCAAGGCGGAGATCCCCCTCCACCTGGTAATCGAATCTCGTCTCGATCCCGGTCTGGATCCCGAATTCGGTCAGGTATTCGCCCACCGCGCTGGCCATGCTCTTCTCCTGTGCGAGCGTGGTACGCAGGCTGAGGATATTCTCGCGCACATCCGCATGTGCCGTCTGGACAGCCTGACGCATCTGGTCCAGCTCCTCCTGGAGCTGTTTCTCCTTCCCTTGTTTAAGGAGCGTTCCAAGAGTCTGGACCTGCAGGTTAAGATAGCCGAGCACCTGCGCCAGGCCGTCATGCATCTCCCGGGCGATGCGCCCGCGCTCATCCAGGATCGAAAGCGATTGCAGTTGGGAGGTCATCAGGCCGTGCTGGATGGCGATCTCCACCTGGTCGGCCATGCTTTCCAGCCAGACCAGGTCTGTCTCGGTGAAGTATCGCGGCTCGAAGCGGGCCGCCCACATCACACCGATCGCCAGGTCATCCAGACCCAGCGGAACGATGGCCGCTACCCGGGCTTCTTCTCCCAAAGGCAGGCCCAGCCCGATCAGCTCATTGATACCCTCACCCGGTTGGGACCGGTGGGAGGCAAAAGACTCCATCACCCCGCGGACTGCGGTATTCGTGACCGGCGGCATCTCCCCTGAAGCGACCTGCGTCCCGCTCCCGGAGGAGAAACACTTGATGGTCAGGGCGGCCCGTTCATCGTCCAGCAGGGCCACAGCGGCAACATCCGCCTGCAAGAGATTACGGGCATTCTCCACAATATAAAGGAGGATCTCATCCACATGCTCCAGTTCGGCGATCCGCCGGCCTGCGCCGATCAGCGCGTTGGACCAGTTCTCGGCTGTCTGCCGCGCGGCGATCTGTGCATCCAGGGCCGACTCGCGCGCCCGGTCACGTTCCTGCTCCAGCTCGGCCATCTGCCGCTTGCGGATGGCATCGAACACATCCAGGGCCTTCACCACAAAAAAGGTGAGCACCACTGCCGAGAGCATCCGCCAGAATTCGATGGGCAGACCCGTGGCGTTGAGCACGGACTGGTAATCCAGCCAGGAGGGCATCAGCCCATACGGGCTGCCTGCCGCGGAGCTGTCGCCGATGAAGGCGTTATGGATCACGCGGTCGTAGTTGTAATAGGAGGCAGGACCGTAGGGCGCTGCCGGGACGATCAACCCGACGACCACCGCCTCGAACAGGAAGGCCAGCCCCCCACCCAGCATCAGGTTGGCCACGTCGCTCAGACCTTTTTTCCGTTGAGAGTGCCATTGACGCAGGAAGCCGAGGCCCGCCATCAGGCTTCCCGGCATGTAGAGCAGGTAGCGCGTCCATATCTCCACCGGGATCTCAAGCGGCGAGGGGGTGATGAATGTGGTTGCGGCATAGGTAATGACAAAAGCGATGGGGACGATGAGGATGCCCGGGACGAAAATGGCCCAGGCGGGCAGCGGGTCGAGCTGGCTGAGCATACCCCATCCAAAGCGCAGCAGCAGCGCCCCGGCTGCAAAGTGCAGGATGATCCTGAGCCCGCCCAGCACCGCGCCGACATCTGACAGGGACTCGGCCGTCAGGAACATGTCGATCCAGTTGGCGGCGCCTCCGGCAAAACCGAAAGCCGTCAACCAGGGCAGTTCCTTCTTCAGAGGGAAGCTCCCCTCCTGCCGCATCTGGAGGTACGCGGCAAGACCCAGTCCCCCAAAGCAAAGCCCGCTCACAAAATAGATGATGATCATGGCTGGATGGTTTGTGAAAAAAACTGCAATTTAGTCTAAATTGTACTGATTTACCCAAAACCCGACAATTGATGGAAATCACATAATTTTCGTGCAATTTATGCGTAATTACACCCACGCCCCCCTGGGCACTCCGGCAATAACGATTGCGGTTCCAGAGGGGCGATCTTTCAAAGAGGCGGCCAGCCTGCCACCTTTATCTCCACCCGCCGTATAATCAGTAGATAAGGAGCCTTCCCACCCATGCTTTCCACCCCCCTGATCGAACTGAACGACCTGAGCAAGAATTACGGCACCAAGACAGCTGTGGACCACGTCAGCCTGAGCGTCTCGGGCGGTGAGGTATTCGGCTTTCTCGGACCCAACGGAGCCGGCAAGACCACCACCATCAAAATGATCGTCGGGCTGCTCCAACCCGGCTCGGGGACCGCCAGGGTGGCCGGATACGATGTTCAGCGCGAGCCCCTGTCCGCCAAGGCCGCGACCGGCTACGTGCCCGATACGCCCAACCTTTATTCCAAGCTGTCAGCCCGCGAACTGCTGCGCTTTGTGGGAGACCTGTACGGCATGGACTCGGCGCAGATCGGGCGGCGCATCGAGGAACTGCTGCGCCTGTTCAGCCTGGACCAGCAGGGCGATGATCTGATCGACACCTACAGTCACGGCATGCAGCAGAAGACCTCCCTGGCGGCAGCGCTGATGCACGACCCCCGGGTGCTGGTGCTGGATGAGCCCACGGTCGGCCTGGACCCGAAATCCGCGCGCCTGATCAAGGACATCCTCCAGCAGTTGGCGGACCGCGGTTCGGCGATCTTCCTTTCCACACACATCCTTGAGATCGCCGAGCGCATGTGCGACCGCATCGGCATCATCAACCAGGGCCGCCTGATCGCCGTGGGGACGATGGAACAGCTTCGCGAGATGGGGAACGGAGAGACCAGCCTGGAGGATATCTTCCTGAGCCTGACCGGCGGAGCCGAGGAGGCCGCGATCGCCGAGGTCTTGAAATGACCGCCGCGCAGCGCCCCGGTCTCTGGAGCTATGTATTCAAGCTGCTCCGCTTGCAGTGGGTGATCTTCTTCACCGGCTTCCGGCGTGCCAGGCCCCGCCGCAAGATCGGGACCCTCCTGCTGCTCGTGCTGGCGCTGGCTGCCTTTACCGGCTCGCTCTTTCTGACGCGCTTCCTCATCAGCCTGATGCATTCACCTGCCCTCGTCGCGGAGGGCGTGGATTTGACCGGGCTCTTAAACAGCATCCCTGTGCTGGTGGTTTCAGGGACTTTTCTGGGCATCCTGGTGACCAGCTTTGGTCTGCTGCTCCAGGCGCTTTACCTGTCCAACGATATGGACTTTCTGCTGAGCGCGCCCATTCCCATCCGGGCGGTCTTCCTGGCCAAAATGCTGCAAGCGATCCTTCCCAACTTTCTGCTGCTGCTGTTGGCCGGCCTGCCGGTCCTTTTTGGTCTGGGAGCGGCAAGCGGTTATCACCCGCTGTACTACCCATTGGTGCTGGTGGTGCTGGCCCTGCTGGCCCTGGCCGCCGCGGGTATCTCGAGCCTGCTGGTGATGGCGATCGTCCACATTTTTCCGGCGCGGCGTGTGGCGGAGGTGCTGGGCTTTGTGGGCGCCATCTTCGCCATCCTCGCCTCGCAGTGGAACAACCTGAGAGGGCATCAGAATTCGGGGGAGCTGACGCCCGCGCAGATCGCCGCCGGGGCGGAACAGATCTCGCGGTTCACCCCGTCCTGGTCTCCGCTGGCCTGGGGCGGACGCGGGCTTGTGGCCCTGGGTGAACGGCACTGGCTGACCGGCGCCCTGTTCCTCGGCCTGATCCTGGCTGCCGCCGGCGCGGTCTTCTGGATCGCGCTGACCACCTCCCAGCGGTTGTATTACAGCGGCTGGGCTTCCCTGCAGGTCGGCACGCGGCGGAAAAGGGCGGTGCGCGCCGCGCAGCCTCCGGGCAGTCCTGCCACCGGCCTGCTGAGCCGTATACCCTCACAGGTGCGCGCCATCCTTTTCAAGGATTGGCTGGAGATGCGCCGCAACCTGGCCAACCTGTCGCACCTGGTCACGCCTCTGATCATGGGCATTGTCTTCTCGGTGATGATGCTGCGCGGCGGGGACGCGCCTCCCGCGGGGAGAGGCGAGGCTCCGGCTGTCTTCATGGAGGCGCTCGGGGCTTTCATCTCCTATGGAAGCATGGCGGTCTCGCTGTTCGTGGGCTGGACTCTGCTCTCCCGCCTGTCGCTGATGGCATTCTCCATGGAAAGCCGGAGCTACTGGATCCTGAAATCCTCGCCTGTCAGCGGGCAGCGGCTGCTCGCCTCGAAATTCCTGATGGCTTACCTGCCCGCGCTGGCGGTGGGCTGGCTCTTCCTGTTGGCAAACGCCCTGCTGCAAAAGGCGCCCATCTCCATTGTCCTCTATAGCCTGGCCTCGGTCGCCCTGATCCTGGCCGGGCTGGCTGGCATCAACCTGACCCTGGGGGTGCGCGGCGTGAACTTCAATTGGACCGATCCGCGCCGGATGACCAGCGGGACCATGGGCTGCCTGGGGATGATCGGCAGCATGGGCTATATGGGCCTGACGTTCCTGCTGTTCTTTGGACCTCCCATCGCCGCCTCCCTGCTGGGCATCCGTCCGGTCCTCGGGCAGGCAGCCGGACTGGTGGTCGGAGGCGCGGTCACACTGCTGAGCATGGTCATCCCGCTTAAAAAGGTGGTCTCGCGCGTGGACCGGCTGGGAGAGGAATAAGCCGGGACGCGCGCCGTCCTGACCGGGGAGCATGAAGATGCCTCCCCGGCCAGTGGATGGTGTTTTTTTTGGGGAGGGGGAAGGATCACATTTTCAGGAACTTGAGCAGTTCAAAGACCAGCAGGGCGGGCCAGACGATCCCCTTGAGGAAGCCCAATACGCCCATGGCGAAGGTGGTGGCATGGCCGATGTAATAGACCCATGCGCCGATGAGACCCAGGCCGTACACGGCGTCCCCACCGCCACGGTGGATGATGCGGGTCTTGCGGGGTTGACAGGTATTCAGAGAGGGTTCGGTGGTCATTTTTTCTCCTGTTCACGGATATATACGTGAGGCGGGAGCGGACGGTTGCGTCCCTCCGGATCGCAGGATCGGGATGATCCTCCGGAGGGCCTCCCCCACCTCCTCACCGATCCCCTCCCCATACTCCGTGGAAGCAGGCTGGATCCCCAGCAGCAGCACCTCGCAGCCCAGCTCAAGGCGCAGATAGTCCGCCAGCATGGAGAGGGGCAGGCTGTGTGTGGAGGCGCTCATGCCCTCGATCTCCGCCGTTTCCAGCAGGCGCACCGAGCCGGGGGCTTCGCCCATCTCCGCCGCGTCGATCAGCAGGATGGAATCGGGTGCGAAGCGGCGCAGAGCCGCGGTGGAGTTCTCCGGCGCGTGACCGGCATCCAGGATCAGCAGACTGTCGGATGCAAGCGGGGCGAGGCGGCGCGCGATCCATACCCCGGCCGCGTCGTCACGGCGCTGTTCGTTGCCAATGCCCACCAGGGCAAGCCGTTTACCCGGGTTCCGTACCCAGCGGGCCAGCCGCTCCTGCCAGGAACGTTCCGATATCTTCATCCTTCCCATAATACACGGTAAATTCCTTTGCCATGACGGCGTGTTCCCAATCCTCGTTGGACATGCCCATGCATTTAAATTTGCAATTGACGACGCACTGCCCGCAGTATATGCAGCGATCGCGGTGGTATTTGAGCACAAAACGCTTGGCGGCCCGGTCCAGCGTCACCAGTTCGATGGCCCTGGATGGACAGTCCTTGGTGCACAGTCCGCAGCCGGTGCAGGCCGCGGGGTTATAGAACAGTTCGCCGCGATAGCGTTCCGGCGGGGGGACCTTCTCAAAGGGGTACAACTGCGTGGAGGATTTCTTGAAGAGAGACTCCAGGATGTCCTTCAGCATGGTGCCGAATTTCATGGCAGATTGCCTTTCAGGAAGATAATCAGCAGGATCTGCGCCAGCACGAGGATGGCCCCAAAGCGCCACCACAAGCCCACGGTCTGGTCGATGCGCAGACGGGTAAGCAGGGTTTGCAGTATCACCATGAGCACCAGCACGCCCAGGGTCTTGATCAGGAAGTCCGGCGGCCCGGCCAGCCCGCCCAGGTAGAAAGCGGAGACCAGCGTGATGCCTGTGATCAACTCCACGGATTTGCCGATCTTGAAAATCGCCAGCCCGCGCCCGCTGTATTCGGTGAGGGCGCCCGCCACGATCTCCGTTTCGGCCTCGGGCGCATCAAAGGGCGGGAGTTCCAGCTTGCCCATCAGCCCGATGAGCGCCACGAGGAAACCCACCGGCTGGGTGAGCACAAGCCAATGCGACCGGGCATATTCATTGACGCTGCTGACCTGCCAGCTCCCGGCGGCCAGTGCGGGGCCCAGGAGCGCCAGCAGGAAGGGCGCCTCGTAGGCAAAGAGCTGGGTCAGGGCGCGCGTCGCGCCGATCAGCGAGAAGCGGCTGCTGGTATTCCATCCCGCCAGGCCGATGCACATGGTGAGCAGGCTGAGCAGGTAGAGCGTTACGATCAGGTCGCCGGGGAAGCTGTGCGAGGGCGGCAGTCCCATGAGCGGAACATACAGGGAGGCGGTCAGCGCCCCGGCCAGTGCGGCGACCGGCAGGGCAAAGAACAGCAGCGCGTTGGCGGAGGCCGGGGTGATCTGTTCCTTGCCAAAGAGCTTCAGCATGTCTGCGAAGGGCTGGAACCAGCGCGGGCCGATGCGGTTCTGGAAGCGGGCCACCAGCTTGCGATCCACCCATTCGTAGAGCATACCCACCACCATGAGCGAAAGCCCGGCGGGGAAGATCAGGAGGGAGATCAGGGGTGAGGGGTTCATCGTTTGTAATACTCGATGCCGTATTCGCGCAGTTGATTCCAGGACCAGGCCTGTGCCTGACCTTTTCGCCGCACCGTGACGACGCGGTCATTGCACGAGAAGCAGGGGTCCATCCCTGCGATCAGCATGGGCACATCCGCAAGCTGCCTCCCCACCGCCTTGGCCAGCACCGAGACCCAGTTGCACAGGCTGGGTGTGCGGACGTGGATGCGCGCCGGGTTTTCGCCGCCCGCGCTCTTGATGTAGTAGAACAGCTCGCCGCGCGGCGCTTCGACCCGCATGAGCGTCTCGCCTGCGGGAATCTTGCGCGGCACGCGCGTCGTCAGCGGACCGGCCGGCAGGTTATCCAGGATCGTGCGGATACCAAAGCAGGTGACAAGCAGTTCCTTCAGGCGCACCTCGCAGCGTTCCTCCAGGTCACCGGCGGAGCCAAGCACCGCGCTGATGGGGAACTGCTTGTAGGCGCCGTAGGGCGCCTCCACGCGGATATCCCGCAGCAGGCCCGAGGCCCGGGCGGTGGGACCCAGCAGGCCGAACTCTCCGGCCTCCTCACAGGTGATGGTGCCGATGCCGCGCGTCCGGTTGAGGAACAACGCATCGGTGGTCACGACCTCCAGGTAGTGGCGGATGCGCTTCTCCAGATAATCCAGGCCTTCCTTGATGGCCTTGATCTGCTCCGCGCCGAGATCGCATTTGACCCCGCCCAGCACATTGGCGGAGTAGTTGACGCGGTTGCCCGTGACCTGCTCCAGAAGGTTCATGACCGTCTCGCGGTCGCGCCACGAGTACATGAAAAGGGTATCGAAGCCGGCTTCGTGTGCGGCCACCCCCAACCAGAGCAGGTGCGAATGGATGCGTTCCAGGCCTGCCACCATCTCGCGGATGGCCTGGGCGCGCGGCGGGGCCTCCACCTGGGCCAGCTTCTCCACGCCCAGGCTGTAGGCCAGGGCATGGGTATGCGAGCAGATGCCGCAGACGCGCTCAAACAGGTAAAGGTTCTGGATCCAGTTGCGGCTCTCGGCGGCCTTCTCAATACCGCGGTGGGCATAGCCCAGGCGCATGCGCGCCCCGGTCACGACCTCCGCCTCGACGGTGAACTCAAAATGTCCCGGTTCCTTGAGGGCCGGATGCTGCGGACCGATGGGGACCACGAACTTGTTCTCCCCCAGGCGCCCGGCTTCAGGGATGCCGTCCGTACCGCGCGCCGAGGGAGGCGCAGCCTGCTCCGGCGTGAAGTCGGCGCGCAGCGGATACACGCCCTCGGGCCAATCGTCCGCGATGAAGAGCCGGTCGTTGGATTTCGCCCCCTCGATTCGGAAGCCGAGCATCTCATGCAGCTCCCGCTCGAAGAAGGTCGCGGGCGGGATGATGTCCTCGATGGTGGGTACGACCGCCTCGCCCCGCCGGGGCTGCGAGACGCGCAGCGTGACGATGGCCGGGCCGTTCGCAAAGTGGTACAGCGCTTCCAGCCTGCCGGCCTCGGGGCCCTGGTCGATGCCCGTGATGGCCGAAAGGTAGCCCCAGCGCGCATCATGCAGGGCGCGCACCGCGGGGCGCAGGTCTTCTGGCGCGAGGACGGCGTCCAACCGCTCGGGGCCGGGGCGGGAGACCTCCCGGTTCCATCCGGCGAGGACCTGCTCAGCCTGTTGGAGTGCCAGCTCGACGGTCATGCCGCCGCCTTTCCGGGCTCCAGCGTCCGGTTCCGGGGCGGCAGGTTGCCCTCCTTCAGATGGGTAAGGAGCTGGATCACCCCATCGATGATGGCTTCAGGGCGCGGCGGGCAGCCGGGGATGAACACATCCACCGGTACGACCCTGTCCACGGCGCTGCCCACGTTGTAGCAGCCATCGAAAACGCCGCCCGAGATGCTGCACGAGCCCACGGAGATCACGAACTTGGGCTCCGGCATCTGCTCATAGGTCCGGAGAAGGCGCTCACGCGCCTGGCGCGTGACCGGGCCGGTCACCAGCAGCACATCCGCGTGCCGGGGGGAACCTTCCAGCCGGATGCCAAAGCGCTCCACGTCATAGCGCGGCGTCAGGGTCGCCAGGATCTCGATATCGCAGCCGTTGCACGAACCGCTGTTGAAGTGCACCGCCCAGATGGAATTAAGCCTCGCCCAACTGCGAATGCCGCTGATGACTTTCATCCAGAGGGGATCGATTTTAGCCCGCATGTGTCCACCAACCTTCAGGATCAACCAAGGATCAGGGCGACGAGGACCAGGATCAGCCCCAGAAGATACAGGCCCGCGACCGGGGAGAGATCGCTGCTGCCGATCATGAGGACGCCCAGGTGCAGGACCGCGAAGAACAGGGCGATCACAAAGAACTGGCGATAACCCGGCGCGGCGGGGACGGGGTCGCCGGCCTCGCCGCTCGCGTACGCAGCGGTCTTGAATTTCGTCTGTTTGCCGCGCGCCGAGAAGAGGCTGCCCAGGCCGGAGGTGATTCCCACCAACAGGAAATAGAGTACGAAGGCAAGGAGCGGGGAGAGCAGGATATTGTTCATGGATTACACACCGAACAGCCTCATGAATTGCTGTGCCGCAGGGACGGTCAGGACATCCATCAGGGAGGGGAAGAAACCCAGCAGCACCACCGCTGCCGCCATCACCACCAGGGGCAGGACGATGGTCCAATGCAGAGGCCGGGCATTCTGCACCAATTCAGAGGGCTGACCGCGATACAAAAGGTTCACCGCCGGGGCGTAATATCCGAGCGAGAGCACGCTGTTGAGCGCCATGAAGACCATCAGGCCCATGACCCAGGGGTCCCGGCTCTGAAAACCCGCCACGAAGATCTGCCACTTGGACATAAAGCCCGCCAGCGGAGGCATCCCACCCAGGGCCAGCAGTGCAATGCTCAGGGCCAGGGCGGGAAGCGGATACCTGCCTGCCGCGCCGGCGAGGTCGCTGATCTTCAGCCCGGCGTGCGAACCGTTGGCGAGCAAAAGCCCGTACATCAGCGCGCCCACGGCAAGGAAGGCCAGGCCCTTCATGAGCATATGGTTGAACAGATGGAAGAAGGCTCCCTGCGCCCCCAGCGCCAGGCCGGACTGGAGCGCGACCCCCAGGCCAAGCAGGATATAGCCGATATGGCTGAGGCTGGAGTAAGCCAGCATGCGCTTCAGCATCGTCTGCCGCAGCGCCAGCAGGTTCCCGGCCAGGATATTCAGCGCGCCGAAGATCAGCAGCAGCAGCCCCCACGCGTGGGCCAACCCTGCCAGGACCGCCAGCGAGCGCAGCATGGCGATCAGACCGATCTCGATCACCACGCCCGAGAGCATGGCGCTGATCCCGCTGGGCGCCTGTGAATGTGCATCCGGAAGCCAGGTATGCAGGGGGACGAGCGCCACCTTGACCCCAAAGCCGATGACGAACAGCGCCCCCGCCGCCAGCAGGCCCAGGCGGTCTCCGTGGCCTGCGGCGGCCATCGCGGTGACCGCCGCCATGTTCAGCGTCCCAAAGCGGGCCAGCACGAGGGCGATCCCGATCAGGACCAGCACCGAGCCGGTGGCGCTCTGGACGAGGTACTTCATGCCGGCTTCCAGCGAAGCGGGCTGCTCGCGGTAAAAGGCCACCAGCAGATAGGAGGAGATGGCCATGCCCTCGAACCAGACCCACAGGTTAAAGAGGTCGGTGGCGCACACCAGCCCGTTCATCAGGCCGATCATCGCCAGCAGCATTGCGTAGTACTTCTCCTCGCCCACCTCTCCCGCCATATACCGGCCCGAGAAGAGGACCACGAGCGTACCCAGCGCAAGGACGGTACCCGTCATCAGGAAACTCACGCCATCGGCCTTGAGGCCCAGCGTGCCGAGGTTCCATTCTTCGGCTCCACCCGTAAGCGAGGCCGTCAACGCGGCAAAATAAGGCAGCCAGGCCGCCAGAATGGCAAGCAGCGCCAGCCCGCGCACCACAGGGGAGCGCCGCTTGAGGATCAGTTCGTGCGCCCCCAGCCTGCCCGCAAGATATACGATGGGCGAGGCGGCCAGCGGGATGGCGATCACCGAAGCAAAGCTCAACGCGTTCATCGGACACCCCACAGCAGCACGACAAGCACCAGCAGCAGGCCGCCCAGGATCCCCAGAAGGTTCCAGTTCAGTTCACCGGTCTGGGCGCGGGAGATACCGGCCGCCAGACCTCGCACGGAACGCACCACCAGGGCGTTCAGCGGCTCAAGCCCGAAGGAACTCTCCGCCAGCGGGCTTAACCATGTGCGCGCAAAGGGTTCGCGGCGGCCCAGCATCCAGAAGATGCCCGCACCGGCCGCGACAACGCCCAGCGCCAGCCATGTCCAGCCGGAGAAAACGATCATCTTCATCATATCGACCAGGCTTTCGGGCTCGAAGCCGTGGAAGGGCAGCGTAAGCGCAAAGAGACGGTCCTGGCTTCCAAAGAGCATCCAGGTGGCGGCAGCCCCGATCGCCAGCACACCCAGCGAGAGCCTCGATGGAAGGCCCGCGGGGTGTGCGTGCAAATCCTCGCGCGGCGCGCCGAAGAAAACCAGCCAGGTCATGCGGAACGTGTAAAAAGCAGTCAGGCCGGCGCCCAGCAGCATCAAGACATACGTCCAGAAGGGCGCGTGTTCCAACCCCGCTTCCAGCACCAGTTCCTTGCTCCAGAAACCGTTCATGAACGGGACGCCTGCCAGCGCCAGGGAACCGGCGATGAACACATTCCGCACGAAGGGCAGTTTTGCACCCAGCCCGCCCATGCGGCGCATGTCCCGCGTCCCCACGCTGTGGATCACCGCGCCGGCCGCCAGGAAGAGCAGCGCCTTGAAGACCGCATGGCTGAGCAGATGGAACTGGCTTGCCAGGACGCCGCCCGCGCCGATGGCATAGACCATGTAGCCGAGCTGGCTCACGGTGGAGTAAGCCAGCGCGCGCTTCAGGTCCGTGGCGGTGAGCGCCGCCAGGGCGGAGATCAGGGCGGAGATCAAGCCGACCATCAGCACGGCGGGCTTCCAGCCCGGGACGGATTCAAAGGCCGGGTGGAAGCGCGCCAGAAGATAAATGCCCGCGTTCACCATGGTCGCGGCATGGATCAAGGCGCTGACCGGGGTGGGAGCCTCCATCGCGTCCGGCAGCCAGGTCTGGAAAGGGAACTGCGCCGATTTGGCCGCGGCCGCGATGAGAAAACTGAAGGCGATGAAGGCCAGCGCGCCGGCGGGCAGCACATCTGCAAGCCCGAGCAGGTCGCGCACCTGGAAGCTGCCCGTGTTCACAAAAGCGACCAGCGCACCTGCCAGCAGCCCCACACCGCCCACCTGGGTGATGATGAGCGCCTTGATACCGCCCGCCACCGCCCTGGGATCGTCGTTGTAAAAGGAGATCAGCGCGTAGGAGCACAATGCCGTGATCTCCCAGAAGAAGAACGTAAAAAGCAGGTTGCCGCTCAACACCAGGCCGGTCATGGCGCCGATGAAGAACAAGACAAGGAAATAATAGCGCCCCAACTGCGGTTCCCCGTGCATATAATCAACCGAGAACAGCACCGCCAGCGAGCCGACCACCGCGGCGATGGCCGCCAGCGTCACCGCCAGACCATCGGGTACCAGGCTCAGTTCCCCGAAGGCCTCGCCCAGGGGCAGGCGGATCACAGGCTCCGCGGAAGCATACGCCAGCAGCACCAGCGAGGCGGCCCCCGTGAGCAGGCTGAAGGCCACCGCCAGGGCATGTTTCAGCTTATGCGGCCTCACCGCCCAGGCCAGCAGGGCGCCAAGCCAGGGGAGGAGTATCACCAGGATGACAAGAATGGCAGCCATCTCATCCTTTCAGTGTGGAGACCCTGGGCACATCCAGCGTGCCAAAACGCCGGCGGACCTGTACGGCCAGCGCCAGCCCCACCACCGCGGCAATGGTATCGGCGACGATCACCGTCGCCGCAGCGGATTGGCCCAGACCCGTGTTGCCCCCCAGCCTGCCCGCCAGCACCAGCGCCAGTATGGCGGCCTTGATGAGGATCTGCAGGACCATGACCACCTTGATGAGGCTGCGTGCGATCAGCAGCCCGTAAAAACCCACCGCCAGAAGGCCCACGACGCCGGCCAGGACGATATTCAGCGGGGTCATGACTTTACCTCCCCGGGGCGTGCAGGCGCCTGCTCCGAAAGCAGCCCCAGAACGCCCAATACGCCGGAGAATATCAGCACGATCTGGATCCAGACATCCAGGACACGGTTCTGCCACAGCACCACGGCCAGGCTCAGGCTGCCGGAATCGACCGCCACCTGGACGGCGGGAAAGGCCATCCAGCCGAGGACGACAGCCAGGACCGCCACCAGCCCGAAGGCCAGCGGCTTGGGGATGACCGAAGGCGGGTCCATGGCATCATCGCCCACCACGCTGAGGGCATAGACCAGCAGCACGGTGACCAGCCCCGCCCCCACCGAAAGTTCCATAACCGCCACCTGGGGCGCGCCCAGCATGTAGAGGACCGCCGAGACCAGGGCGCTGAGACAGGCCAGATAGATCGTAGCGGACAGAATGCGTTTGGCCACAATACAGCGATAGGCGCACACAATGGCCCCCAGGAGGAACAATGTATAGGCTGATCTTTCCATGTCATACTCCGAACCATGGCGCAGCGACAGCGGAGAACCTCCGCTCGAAGCAGACCCTCCGCGGCCTGCTTTTGGAAGCTCCCTTACATTTCAGACTTTATTTGTGAAATATAACACAAATGATGGTTTTCCGATACGGAAAGCATGGTGCCGGAGGTCATGATTTTGCCGGGTAAAATGTCACTTGCGCAGGCGGGCCTTTTTATTCCAAAATGAGGGTGAATCTTTCCTCTTCCATCTCTTGTGCCCAGGGACAGGAAGCTTGATTCTTGTTCTTCAAAGGAGGGATTTACAAGGTCGGACCTGACCGGTCGCTCCATGTTCAGTCATTGACGGCTCATGCAGGCAAATGCAGGAGCAAAGGAGGGATGAGTGGAAATATCAGAGTATCGGGACCTGGTATCGAACCTCGAGGAAGTCGCCTTCTCACCGCGCGGGTTGGGCTTTCCTTCCAGGAAGGAGGCGGCGCTCTGGGCGGGGCGCAATTACTACCATTTCATCGGCAGGGATATTTCCGGGCTGGATGAACTTGCCGGGAAGCTGATCCAAATCGCGCTGTCTCAAAACGGCCTGCGCTTCCCCTCCAGGGAGGAAGCCAGGCAGTGGGCTGCGTCGCAGCTGCACCTCTTTATCGGCGCAGACATGTCCAAGATCGAGCTGCTGGCAGGCACCCTGCTGAAGATCGCGCACGACCCCAAAGGCCTGAATTTTTCAGACAAGAATCAGGCCAGGCATTGGGCCGCAGGTCAACTATTCCGGTTTATCGGGACAGATCCCTCTCTGCTCAGAATGCTGGCGCACAACTACAGGTCGGTGGTCCTGTCCCCCGAGGGCCTGGGGATCCCCGAAGGGCAGGTCCCCGATTGGGTCGGCACGCATCCCGGCCCGCTGATCCGCGCCGACCCATCCGGGCTGAAAGCGCTTGCCAGGGCGCTCCAGAAAACCGCCGCTTCTCCCGATGGATTGCGTATGTCCTCCGAGCAGGCAAGGGACTGGGCGGCCGCCAACCTCCCCCACCTGGTGGGTACGGATCCAGGCGCGGTGCATTCGCGCACGGTCGCCCTTCGGGAATTCGCTTACTCCGGGGACGGCCTTAATCTTTCCACCGAAAAGGCCCGGCGCTGGACGGCCTCCAACCTGCGTTTTTTCATGGATGTGGACCTTGCGCGTCTTCGAATCCTGAGGCAAAAATTGCATGAATTCGCCTGTTCCTCCGGCGGCCTGGACCTGACCCCTTCACAGGAAACCAGGGAGTGGGTTGCCGATAACCTGTCCATTTTTCTGCGGGTTAATTTTCAAAAGTTCAAGCAGGAATTCATTGAGCGGAGAGTCCACCCAACTCATTCCAGGTCGGTCTTTGTATATCGGGTGGGCGCTCCATCCCGGAAAGGCTATCTGATCGGAATCGATTCACCCCATGAGCTGTATGCGACCGCGGATGGTCTGTTTGTGAACCCCCGTCTGGCTTTCGATGGAGGGGAAGCGCGCCTGTTCTCCACGGCCAGGGACGCCATCCTGTTCGCCGAAACGCACGAGTGGACGGTCATGAACAAGACCGGTGTGGATTCGATCTGGACCCCGCCCCTCCCGCCCGGCCTTGTCCATCTTAAGTAGCCGATGGGACCGGAACAGGGCATCAATAACAGGTCTCGTGGTCCACGCAGACCGGCGCGCGCAGCGGGCATTCCAGCGCCGGGAGGGGCGACCGGATGGAGGCTGCCGCCCCGGGCAGCATGACGATCACCCCATCGATCGCGCCGTCCCGGCCCTTCTCAACCGGCGAAGTATTACAACCAAGCACCGTCACATCCGCTCCGCTTGTAAAGTCTCCTTGCAGCTTTCCCGGGAGCAGGACGCCCATCTGTCCCGCAGGCCCGATCAGTGTGAAAGCCATGCGCGGGTACTCCTGGATATTGTAGGGGATATCCGAGGCAGTCTCACCCTTGCCGATGTCGTAGAAGCGCGGGTATAACATGCGGCCCGTCCACAAGCCTGCCCCGGGCTGTGCCAGGAACTTTTGCAGGTCGGCGGGTTCCAGCCCGCTGCCCTCCAACACCCCCTGCGATTCGATCCGCGCCAGGAAAGCGGCGCTCCCCGGCGCTGCGCCATAGCGCAGGGGGAACAGCTTCTCGCTCAACGGGACCGTCGAGCCGAGCAGCAGCACCAGGAGAAGCGACCAGGCAATGCTCCCCCGATCCGAAAAGCGGCGCCTCTGCTTTTCCGAGGGTGACGGCTCCCCTCCGGCAGTGACGCCCGCAGGCTGTTCGCTTCCGGACGCGTTCAGCAGGGCCAACCCGCCCCACAGATAATACAGCCCCACAACCCAGTCCACCGGGACGATATAACGCCCTCCCGAGGTCTGGGCCAGGGCGTTGGAAAGCAGGTAGACAGCCAGGATACAGAAGGGGGTAAGACCCACCCAACCGGCACGCTTCCAGGCAAGGCCCAGCCCCAGGGAGATCAGCGCCAGGTTAAGGAGGACCATCCCAACCGAAACGGGCCGCACGCCCTCCCCCCGCCAGTCCTGAAGCCAGAACGGGAGGGCGGTCTTCACGGTGGTGCGCAGATCATCCAGGACCGGGGAGGCGGGCAGGTAAAGGACCGAGGTGATGGCATTGTGGAACAGGTGATTCGCCACCCGGCAGGCAAGCCCTCCACAGGGAGCCGTATCCGTCACCGGCCGCGGGATCGCCAGCCCCCCACCCACCGAGGATTCGGGGGCAGGCGTCACGGCGGGCGGCCAGCCATAGCGCTCCTGCAGCACCACGCGCAGGCTGTGAAAGTACAGGTCAAATGCCGGCGCTCCCCTGGATTGGTTGCGCAGGTCCCAGGGTGTGGTGGCCGCCAGCATACCCACGACCAGCAGCAGCGCCCCGGGCAGCCAGACCCTCCACCGGAGGCGGGTTACGATGAGCCCCAGGATCAAAGCCGGGAAGAGCAGCAGGAGCACATGCACCCGCAGCATCAGGGTCAGCCCAAGGATGCCCCCCGCAATGACCGCCGGGCTTCGCCGGTCTGCCGGGGACTTAAGCCAGCGCACCAGGAACAGGGTAAAGGCCGCCGCGCCGATGGCCGTCGGGAAATCCGTCAGGGTCATTTTGGGGTTTGCCAGGTCGATCCACGTGGCGGCCGCGATCGAGTTTACGCCGCGCAGCGCCGTGAACGCGGCCAGCGAGATTCCCAACCCCGCTCCACCCAGCTCCCTCCCCAGCAGATACAGGATCCCCGCCAGGGCCGCGAACAGCGCCGCCTGTACCGCCATGGCGGTCACAAAGCTCTGCCCGGCCAGCGCATGCAGGAAGGCGCTGAACGCCATATACAGCACCCGGTCAAAGACCATCCCGTTCATCACGCCCTGACCAATGAGGGCGAACTGCCCGCCCACATCAAAGAGCAGGCCATCCGAAAACGGGAAGAAATCCCCCGTGGGGCGGAAAGGCCCCGGCATGAAAAAGCTGTCCCGCAGGGGTTCGCCCGCCCACAGAAGCCCGGTCACACCCCAGGCAAGGAGGAAGAGCAGCGCATCTGTACCGCGCCCGGTCCGGCCTCCGGTCCAACGCGAGACCAGCCATCCCAGGCCGATGGCGGCCAGCACCTGGAGCGGCAGGACAGGCACGCCCGCCCCATACCAATAATCCTCACGGCGCTCCAACCCGAGGCCGGCCAGCCGCATCACGAGCCAGAGCGCCAGGAAGAGCGCCAGGAAAAGGGCCGCCGGCTGCAAATACGCCGCCAGGCGCGGGGTTCTCCCCGGACCTCCCTCGACGGGCAGGGTCCAGAGGACGATCAGCGCGCCTGCCGCCAGCAGCGCCAACCCGGCGAAGACCGGCTGGAGGGGCTCCCAGTAATAGCCGGACAGCAGGCTCACGCGGTAGCCCGGCATGGCGGCGGCGATCCCGGTCACCAACAGGACTGCCAGGGCGATGAAGAACGCGCGCCTCCACCTGCTCTCCGTCCCTGCAAGCGATTCCCTCAGCCGCCCAGAAAAGGCGGGATCGCGCGCAATCCGCTGCACCAGGAAGGCGAATATCCCGCCGCACAGGACCAGAGCCGCACCCAGGGCCAGGCGCCTGAAGCCGCCGAAGAAAAAGCGCGTGGAGAGGAAAAGCAGCGTCAGCGCCGCGGCCAGTGAATACACCAACAGGGTAATGCGCACACGCGACCGGTTATTCATCCCAATCAGGCCTCATGGTATTCGATGGACCCGGTTATGCCTCGCACCAAATAAAACCGTGGATGGGATCATGGGGACGGTGGATCAGGCGCCCATTTCCGCATCCAGAGAAGCAGGAACAACCCGCCGAGAAGCGCCACAGCAAAGATCGCATTGGCCCATAATGGCTCCAGGCGCAGCGCCATGAACGCCAGGCATCCGGCAAGGATTTCCGCCACATGCATGCTGGCGACCGCATGAGGGGGCTGCATCCCCGAATTCACGAGGCGGTGATAGGTATGGTCCTGGCTGCCCTGCACAAGGGATACCCCCCGGCGCAGGCGCGAGAGCACCACCAGGACCATGTCAAAGATCGGGACGGAAAGCAGCAGGATGGGTACGAACCAGGAGGACGGCTGGGGAAGCCCGGGCGGCGTATACGCGATGCCGATGCCCGCCAGCAGGAAACCCAGCAGTTGGGCTCCGGAATCCCCCAAAAAGGAACGCGCCGGGAGCAGGTTGTAATAGCCCATGCCGATGCAGGCCCCCAGCATCACGGCGCTGAGGAAAGCCAGCGGACCCTGCGCTGCATCCAGTGTTACGAGCAGGAAGAACGCCGAGGCGATCCCCGCCAGACCCACGGCCAGGCCGTCCATACTGTCCACAAAGTTAAAAGCGTTGGTGATGCCAATGACCCACAGGAAAGTGAGGGGCAGGTCGAACAGGGGCTGCCGCAGGATCTGGATATGGACACCCTGCCAGACAAGCAGGCCCGAGGCAATGATCTGCCCGAGGAACTTCCACGGGGCGGAAAGGCCGACCGCGTCATCGATCAGGCCAAAGACAAGGATCACCACTGCCGCCGTCAGGATGGCGCGCACGGGGGGAGAGATCACCGTGCCTCCCACCACATTGACCAGGGCCACAATGAAGGCCAGGGCGATGCCCCCCGCCCGCGGCACCGGCCGGCTGTGGGTCTTGTGCGGTGCGCTGTGGGGAACATCCACAAGGTTGAAGTGCTTTGCTATACGAATGGCCGCAGGCACCAGCAGCAGCATCCCGACTGCTGACCAGAAGAGCGGGGCGAACAAGGGCAGGATCAATTTCTGCTCCGTTGGCGGGCCTGACGATAGACCGGCGAGGCGAAGAAGCGCACCGCGCTGGCCAGATGCCAGAGAAGGAAGCGCAGGTCATCACGGCTGGCGCGCCGGGCATCATGGCGGAAGCGCAGCGTGGGGTCAAGGCGTATGCTGCAGCCCTTCAGGCGGGCGCGCGTGCAAAGGTCCACATCTTCCAGGTACAGGCGGAAACGCTCATCCATGCCTCCCAATTCCGCATACAGGCGCGAAGGCATGAGCAGGAAGAACCCCGCCAGCCAGTCCGTGGGGATCAGTTCCGCGCCCTGGACGCAGGGGGCTTTGCCGCCCACCGTGCGGCGGCGGATCAGTTCCAGCGGCGTGGGGAGCGGGCGGAAGGAGTCCTGTATCTCTCCCGAGGCATCCACGGCCAGCGGAGCAAGGACATCGGCTTCGCCGGCCAGGATCCGCCCGGTCAGGCTTGTAAAGACCGGCTCCAGAAGGATCACATCCGGGTTGAGGATGCAGAAGAAATCATGAGCGGCATGACGGAAGGCGGCGTTATGGTTGGCGGCGAAACCGCGCGGGCGCTCGTTGCGCAGGGTGACAAGCGAGCCCCATGCGGAGGGATCCACAACGGGCAGGTCTTCCCCCAGGTTTGCGGTGAGGATCAACTGGATGCGGGAGCGGTCCTCGTGACCAGCCAGGCTCTCCAGCAGGGAACCGACCTGCTCTGCGCTGTCATGGCTCACAATGGAAATGGAGAGGAGCGGTAGCGACACAGTGACATTATAACAAGAGACCCCTGCCGGATCGCTGCCATGCGCGGGGGCCGCCCGCTACTTCACGGGTTTGGGGCGCTGCGCCCGCTTCCGGCCTGCGCCTCCCTCCACCGGGTCCTCCCCCGTTTCTCTGGCAAGCCGTTCGCGGGCCAGGGCGCAGTACTGCGCCGAGACCTCAAACCCCAGGTAATGACGGCCTGTCTGCCGGGCGGCCACGCAGGTGGTCCCCGACCCCATGAAGGGATCCAGCACAACATCCTCCACATAGGAATACAGCCGGATGACACGGCGGGCCAGTTCCACCGGGAAGGGCGCCGGATGCCCCACCCTGCGCGCCGACTCCGGCTGCACCTGCCACACGGAAAGGGTCGATTCCATGAACTCCTCCGCGGAGATATCAGACTGCCCTTTTTCCGGACGCGAGAAGGCCTGTTTGCTGAAGACCAGCAGATACTCGTGCAGGTCCCGCAGGCGGGGAGAGCGCGCGCTGCGCCAGCTCCCCCAGGCATAACTTCCGCTTGCCCCCCTGCCCTTCTGCCAGATGATCTCGCCCATCGGGAGGAACCCGATCTGCGTGTGCACCTGGTAGAAATGTGAATGCATGGGAATATAGGGCTTGCGTCCCAGGTTGGCGACATTGATGACATAGCGCCCGCCGGGCTTGAGCACCCGGTACACCTCCGAGCCGACCCTGCGGATCAGTTCCAGGTATTGTTCCAGGGTCATATTCTCGTCGTAATCCTTGCCCACATTATAGGGCGGGGAGGTGAAAGCCAGCGCCACGCCGGCATCCGGGATGGGCATGGATTCGGAGGACTGGTTATACAGGCGGTCCGCCCAGGCTTCCTGCTGTGTGGGGGAGGCCGCGGGCTGCTGTATCCCGCCCTCATTGGCCGACTTATACAGGTTGCGGGCGTAGAACTCCGAGGCGTCGTGGGCCTCGCGCTTGGATACGCCGAATGAGGAGGTCCGGGTTTTCCTGGGCATTTACTCCGCTCCTTGCCGTCCTGATCCGGGGTCATTCCCCGATGATCTTCACCAGCACGCGCTTCCGCCGGCGGCCGTCGAACTCACCGTAAAAGATCTGTTCCCAGGTGCCGAAGTCCAGCCGCCCCCCGCTGACCGCCACCACCACCTCCCGCCCCAAAACCT
>CAYMQX010000005.1:0-22567 GCA_964392495.1 uncultured Anaerolineaceae bacterium | reverse complement strand
CACCGGGCTCCTCGGCGATCTGCACCTCGGGCCTGCTGCGGCGCATCAACATCAGCGCCTCGTTGATCGCGATCCTGTACAACCAGGTGCCCAGGCTGGAGCGGCCTTCGAAGCCGGGCAGCGACTGAAGCGCCTTCAGAAAGGTATTCTGGAGGACATCCTCGGCATCCTGTTGGTTGCCCAGCATCTTCAGGGCCAGGCGATGGATGCTGCCCGCGGCGCCTTCCACCAGGCGGGAGAATTCGGCCCGGTCGCCCTGCTTCAGCTTCTCAAGGGAATACTCAGACTGGAAATCCTTTACAACCATTGGATGAAAAACCCTGCAAAAAGTGGCATATTTTGAAAGTATAACCGCGAATTCGGGCATCATGAATAAGGCGGGATTAATGTCTGGACATTCATGATGTTTGATACTTTACCCTTTCGCAGGGGCAGCGATAAGATTAGTCAATGTTGAGTTCCCTCAGCGGGATTTCGCTCTTTGAGGGTCTAAGCCCTCGACAGATCGACCTCCTGCGCCCTCTCTTCAATAATTTCAACTGCCCGCCCAACACCATTATCTTTAAACAAGGGGATCGGGCGGATTATCTGTATTTAATCACGGAAGGTCATGCCTTGATCCAGTTCAAACCGTATGACGGCCCTCCCATCAACCTGGCGCGCCTGAAGCCCGGGGATGCCTTTGGGTGGTCGGCGGTGGTGGGAAACGCTGCCTATAGCTCGGGAATTCTAAGTACCTCCCCACTTCAAGCCCTGCAGATTCGAGGCGCGGACTTTGCACGCCTGTGCCGTGAACATCCTACGACCGGCACCATCCTCCTCAACCGGCTGGCACGTGATGTGTCGGGGCGTTGGAAGGATGCCCAGGCCCAGGTACAGACAATGCTGAAAGATGGCCTGCACCATTCATCGGGAATTTCTGGAGGATAGACAAATGACCACTCAGGCTCCGGATCGGGAACAGCAGCTCCGCGCGCTCATCGACAAGATCAGCGCTTATGTGGAGCAATTCCACGGTGGCAGTGTTGCTTTTGTGTCCTTTGAGGGCCACACCCTCACCGTCCGTTTGGGCGGGGCCTGCACAGGCTGTCCCCTTTCGCCGGCCACTCTCCACGGTTGGGTGGCGGGAACGGTCCATCAGTTCTTTCCGGATATCGAGGTCGTACAAGGATAAAAATCCGGGGACTGTGGTCCGATCGCCAGCCAATCCTGCGTATTGATCATCGTTATAAAAAAAGCAGCCGGTTCAATCCGCTGAACCGGCTGCTTTTAATGAAGCTCCCGCAGATTACGCTTGCAGCCGTCTCCCGTTCACTGCTTCAGGAAGTAGCGCACAATCAAGAATCCGCCGCCAATGATCAGCGCTGCCGCCCAGATGTAATTAACAATGCCCATCCATGAGGTGGTCGTCAGAACCCCCAGCACACCCAGCGCCGCGGCAGGATAGTACGCCCACCGCATCCTGGCCGCCAGCGCCACCAGCAGGAAAGTGACCGCCAGACCGAGGAAGAATACACCCCCTGTGCCGAAGGGGCCCAGCCTCCCCGGAAGGACGGTCACGATTGCCAGTGTGCCGAGCACGCCGCCCGGGATCAGCGCCCACCAATTGGACCGGTCCATGATATAGACCAAAAGGAAAGCGATGGCGATCGCGCCCAGAAAGATCATCCCCGAGAAATCCCCCAGCCGATCTCCGAACAGGATGATCGCCCCAAGCCCCAGCAGGGTCATTCCCGGGATGGCCGGCCACCATTGCCCACCGGACAACAGCAAAATGAACATGGCTCCTGCCGCCAGGAACGCCGCGCCCCAGAAGACCTCTGTTGCACTTTTCAGGATTCCCATGGTCTGCAGGAGCAGCAAGCCGCCCCCCGCAACCAGGAGAAGTCCCAGGCCAATCTGCGGATAAAATCGTTTCATGGTTTCCTCCTCACTTATTGGACCTTGATCTCCGCCGCCCCGGCTTCGATCTTGAGCTCGACGGTATTCTGCGCCGTTCCAAAATCGGTGGACTGGTAATATTCACCCATTCTTGGGAACCGCGACTCGTCCACCTTCAAGTCCGAGGCGCCGTGGGAGACCTGGATACGCGCGGCCAAGCCTTCCGGCACACGGATGGTCAGCGATGCAGCGCCGAGGCTGAATTTCGCCTGCAGCCGTCCGCGGGCCGGCAGTGTGACATCCACCTGGCTTGCGCCGGTCTCCATTTTCAGTTCGGTAATCTGCAGGCTGCTCAGGTCCATCACTGCCCGGTTTGCGCCCATGTGAAGCGTGAGCGCCATCGGGATCCCGGAGTTTAGGCGCAGGTCCCAGTCATATCGCTCGAAGCGGGGCGTGAACAGGAATTGAGGGCCGGGAGGGCTCAGGTGCACGTCCAGCCTGGTCCCGTTCAGATGACTGGTTTGGTCCAGCCCGCCTGTGAAGGTTCCGCTTGCCAGCTGGCCCATGCCTGCCCCTCCTGCAATCTGCAGTTCACCCGCTCCGTGGTTAATCTTCACAACCGCCTCGCTGGCCCCCTGCAGATCCACGGAGGCCTGTTCGGTGATCATACTGCCGCGCCTGGTCACTCCCAGGATCATCCAAACGCCCAATAAAATGAGTACCACCGGCCAGAAGAAGTTCATTGGACGGATCCCGCCCAGGCGGACGCCCGCAGCGTCTGCCAGCATAAGGAGTCCCAACAAGAGCAGGAGCACACCCCAGACGAGCGAATACCTACGCATGGTCGTCCTCCCTCGGCTGGCTGGCCGGAGCGCGATGGTATTTGTTGTGTCTCCAGCCCTGGAACAGCCCGTTTCCCAGCACCCAAAGGCCGAGCAGGATGATCAGGATTGCCGGACCAAAGGTGCCAAGCCGCTCCCAGCCTCCGAACACCGAGGAGAAGACCAGGAACAGGACGGCACTGATCACCATCAAGTTGAGGCCCCGGCGCAGGTTATGTCGTGTGTGCTCACCCAGCAGCCCTGCCAGCACCGAGCCCACCCCTACAAAACCCGGGATCAGGAGCCACATATACCATTCGGTCCAGTCCCCGATCTTTGTAAAATAGTAGAAGATCCCGCCGATCCCTGCAACGACCGCGGCCGGAACAGACATGCCGGGCGCCCCCAACACCAACCCCAACAGGAATAGGCCTGCACCAATGGTGATCAGGCTGAAGGGCCATTGAAGGTAGCGGCTCACCAGATCATGGAAGGCGGGCAGGCTGCGGTCTGCCAGGAACCAGCCGCCCATGATGATTAACAGGATACCCAGGACCAATTGCGTGCGACCTTGCCGACTCATCTTTTACTCTCCTTTACGTCCATCCGGGATGGAGACCTCCCGCTGAACAGGAGGTCCACCGTATTTATCTACGCTCACATCCCCGGCAAGTTGCAGGGGTTTTCAGTCCCCCAGTTCCTTCAGCGCGAACCACTCACCGGGCTGCCCGGGATGCTCCAAACCGGCGCTTAGGATCCCCTTCTCCACCAACTGTGCCAGAGCTCTGCCCGTCAATTGCGCCGGCCAGCCGAACAATTTCACCGCATCCCGGGTTCGTGCCGCACCGACCGAGAAGAAATACAGTTCCAACAACTTCTGGCGCGCTTCAGCCTCTCCGATCGGGCGGGCTTGGTCAGGCAGTTCAGGATAATGTCGCGCGGTCAACTCATAGATGAACGAGTATTTCCAGGCTCCTGCTTTCGCCACTCCCACCGGCAGGATCTTGAAATCGGCCTGCAGGACTTCGAGAGCCTTGGTGAACTCAGACTCGCGGGCATTCTCCAGCCGGGCTGCCTTCCGCAGGTCAATGGTGTGCATGGCGCCCTGCTTCAGCAGCGCCTCATAGATCTGTTTGGCGGCCAGGGTCAGGCGGCCCTCTTCGTATGCCAGTAGATAATCCTCCTCCGGGGATCCATAGTTCTCCGAAAGGGCATAAAAATACGGGACGGTCTCCAGCGAGATCATCGTGGCCCTGCGCCGCAGGATCTTACCGTAATACCAGACACGTTCCCCCAGGGCGCGGTCCTTCCAGCCCCAGGTGATGTGTCCAGGATCGTCATGCGCATCGGCCACGGGGCGGTCACCCGCGGCCGCCGTCCACAGGCTCGGCAGGTCAACACCCTGGTTCGGCCAGAAGAATATAAACCCACGCCGGTTCACAAAGGATTGCGCGCCCTGGTAGGATGAAACGCGCCGCGCAGGAGGCAATCCAAAGCTGCGCGCCCGGTGAATCTTCAGTTTCTTCAAATCCAGGGAAGCCATTAAAAACGATTCTATTCCAATTTGAATTTTATGCTACACTTTTATTCTCCGCACTGTATGGCCATTTCCTTAGAGGAATTACTAAAATGCCAGCAGTAAACCCTGAAGTAGAAAAACTCAGCAATTCGCTCGTCACCGAACTGACCAAGGCCCTGGCACTTCCCCCACAAGGATGGGCGCCCCGGACTGTGCGGCTGCTCTTTGGAAGGGCTGCCCGCAAGTTCGCAGAACTGGGAGCCGGCTTGGACCGGGTCGTGTCCGAGCAGGGTATTGCCGCCGGGGCGCGCTGGGTGCTTCCGCATTTCGCGCACGGCATTGCTGCCCGCGGGACCGGGAACATCCCCTCCAGCGGCCCGCTGGTGATCGCATCCAACCATCCCGGCTCCTTCGATTCGATCGTGATCTCGGCGCAGGTCACGCGTCCCGATTACAAGGTGATCATCGGTGATATCCCCTTCTTCGAAAATCTCCCTCACATCCGCGAACATGCCATCTTTGCGCCCTCAAGGCAGGATACCTTTGGACGGATGCAGGTCATTCGCCAGGTGATCCGCCACCTTTCGGCGGGCGGCGCCCTGTTGATCTTTGCCCGCGGCGCCATTGAGCCGGACCCCGCCTTTATGCCGTCTCCGGATGCGGAGTTCGGACTCTGGTCGCGCAGCCTTCAGGTATTCCTGGAGCGCGTCCCCCAGACACGCATCCTCGTGACCGTGGTCAGCGGTGTGATCGCCCGTGCATCCATGAGCCATCCCATCACCTGGCTGCGCCAGCACCGCCCCGACCGACAGCGCCTGGCCTTCATGCTGCAAATGGCGCGCCAGGTACTCAGCGGAAGAGAGCAATTCGGCCTGGTGCCTCATGTTTCCTTTGGCGAGCTGATCGGCATCCGCGAGGCCGGCAGTGCCGCCAATGTGCTTCAATGTGTGACCCGCTCGGCTCGCATGCTCTTGCAGTCCCACCTTTCATGGCAACAGGAATCTGGATATGCGCATCTTCAATGACCATTCCCGCCTGAGCCAGGCTGCATCCAGGCTGTTCGTCCGCACCGCAGCCCAGGCCATTTCCGAACGCGGCCGCTTTTTGGCAGCTCTCAGCGGAGGCACAACCCCCATCGCCCTGTACAGGCTGCTGGTACACGCCGATCTGGATTGGTCCCGGACCCATTTATTCTGGGGGGATGAGCGCTGCGTCCCGGTGGATGATCCCGCCAACAATTTCTTCCAAGCCGAGCGGGCACTGCTTGCCGAGGTCCCCATTCCGCAGCAGAATATCCATCGCATCCGCTCCGAACTTTCCCCTGCCGGGGGTGCGCAGGATTACGCCGCACAATTGCGAAAATTCGCCGAACCTCCGCTCGAATGGCCCCGCTTTGACCTCGTCCTGCTGGGGGTCGGGGAAGACGGCCATACCGCCTCCCTCTTCCCCGGCTCACCTGTCGAGGCGGCGGAGCCGGTGATCGCTGTGACCGGTGAGTATCAGAACCGTCCCGCCGAGCGCGTCAGCCTCACTCCGCTGGTCTTCAACTCGGCCCGCCTTGTCATCTTCCTGGTGAGTGGGACCGTCAAGTCCGCCATCCTCGCCAGCATCTTCAAAGGGGGCAGCCACCCGGACCAGTGGCCGGCCCAACGCATCCGCCCCTCGGATGGGCGTATCGCGTGGATGGTGGATGCCCAGGCTGCCAGCCAGCTCTAGAGGCTGTCCCCCGGCAGGCAGACAGATATGGCATCCTGCCCGATCTTCCTTATTGCTTTACATCAAGGAAGTGAACATGAGCGATAACGGCGTATTAAAAACCATCATCATTTTCGGCGCATCCGGGGACCTCACCCGGCGCAAGCTCATCCCTTCGCTTTTCAACCTGTGCCGAAAGGATCGCATCCCCCAGCCCTATAAGATCGTTGGCTCCGGTGGAACGGAATACACCGACCAGCAGTTCCGCGCTCACCTGCTGGAGGGAGCAAGAGAGTTCGCCGGATTCACATTCACGGAGCCGGAGTGGGCATCCTTCTCACAGCATCTCTTTTATAAACATGCGAATTACACCGACCCGGATGAATTCATTGAACTGGAAAAACACCTGACCATGCTCGAGGGCGGGCCTGCCAACCGCCTGTACTATATGGCCATCCCTCCCAAGCTCTTCCCGGTCGTGATCGAAAACCTGTCGAGGACCGGCCAACTTGAGGAGGTCCAGGGCTGGAGGCGCGTGGTGCTTGAAAAACCCTTCGGCATTGATCTGGCCTCCGCGAAAGAGCTAAACTCCCAGGTCCATCACTCCCTCAACGAACAACAGATCTACCGCATCGATCATTACCTCGGCAAGGAAACGGTCCAAAATATCCTCTTCACCCGCTTTGCCAATACCATTTTTGAACCCATCTGGAATCGGAATTATGTGGATCACGTGGAGATCACCGTCTCGGAACAGGTCGGCCTCGAACACCGTGCCGGTTTCTATGACGGCGTGGGAGTCCTCCGGGATGTGGTCCAGAACCATCTGCTTCAGCTCCTGACTTTGGTTGCCATGGAGCCGCCGGCCTCCTTTTTTGCCAACCACCTGCGCAATGAAAAGGTCAAGGTTCTCAGCGCCATCCAGCCCATGACCCCCGAACAAGTGAACACCAATACGGTGCGCGCACAATACAGGGGGTACAGGCAGGAACCGCAGGTGAAACCCAACTCCAATACGGCCACCTATGCCGCCCTGCGGCTCTACATCAACAACTGGCGCTGGAAGGGCGTACCCTTCTATCTGCGCTCGGGCAAGTGCCTGGCCCAAAAGCAATCCCAGATCATCATCCAATTCAAGGAACCGCCCCTGGCAATGTTCCCCATGCAGACCATGAAGCCCAATATGCTGGTGCTGTATCTGCAGCCGGATGAGGGCATCCACCTGCGTTTCGAGGCCAAGGCGCCCGATACCGTTTCAGAGACCCGCTCGGTGGATATGGAATTTCACTATGCCCAAGCTTTCGGGCCGACATCCATCCCTGAGGCCTATGAACGTCTCCTGCTGGATGCCCTACAGGGCGATGCCTCGCTGTTCACGCGTGCAGACGAGGTGGAAGCCGCCTGGGGCCTGATCGATCCCATCCTGCAGACCTGGGAACAGCACCAATCACCGCCTCTCGCCTTCTATCGTCCGGGCAGTTGGGGGCCGCACGAGGCGGATATCCTGATCTCACGTGATGGCCGTCACTGGCTTCACGAAGAGACCCACACGATGGTGGAAGACCGTTCCGATTAAATGGGGTCCTGTCTCCCCCGCCAGGGTTTCATCCCCGTCTCAGCATCTCGTCCGTCACCTGATCCAACCGCAGGCTGATGACCTGGCTGGCTGAGTCGCGCCCCATGGTAATGCCGTAGATCACATCCGCAGCCTGCACGGTGTTACGGTTGTGGGTGATGATGATGAATTGTGTATCTTTGCTCAGGTCCAGCAGCAGGTCACGGAAACGCCCCACATTGGCCTCGTCCAGCATTGCATCCACCTCATCCATCACGCAGACCGGTGTGGGCGAGACCTTGAGCAGCGCAAAGACCAGGGCAATTGCCGTCAGGCTGCGTTCGCCGCCCGAGAGCAGCGCCAGACCTTGCTCGCGCCTCCCCGGCAGGCGCGCTTCGATCTCGATACCCGTCTCAACCAGGTTTTCAGGATCCGTCAGAGCCAGGCGCGCGGAACCGCCCCCGAACAGCCGCACGAAGGTGTCACGGAAGCTTTTATCCACCGCGTCGAAGGTTCGCGAGAATTCCCGTTTGGTCAGTTCGTCCAGCTCTGCGATCACCTGCTGGAGGTCCTGCTCGGCTTTGCGCAGATCTTCCACCTGGACCTTCATGAACTCATAACGCTGCGACTCGGCTTCGAATTCGGTTTTGGCTTCTGGATTGATCGGGCCCATGCGCCGGAGTTGTGAACGCTGCCGGCTGAGGTGCTCCTCCATATCCAAAGGGAGTTCAGTGACGACCGGCAGCTGCTCCACCATGCCATCCAGGGGCAGCGGCACCGGCCCGGAGACATCCGCAGCATACTCGAACATCACCAGCCCGAAGTCATCCATGATCCGTTCCCGCAGGTTGCTCAAGCCCTCCTGCTTGCGGGTCTGGTCGAGTTGGATCTGCCCGAAGGCGCGCTCCATGCTCGAGAGCAGTTTTTGCGCCTCAGCCTCAGACATCTGGAGGCGCGCTTCCTCCAGCTCGGCCTGCTCCAATTCCTTTTCCCCGGGCTCGATCTCAACCCGCAGTGTCTCGATCTGCTGTCTGAAGCCAGCCTCCTGCTCATGCAGGGTTGCGGCGCCGGATTCAAGATCTCCAAGCGCGACACGGGTCTCCTCTGCCCGCGCGTGGATCTGCTCCTGGCGCGAGCGGAGGCGTTCTGTTTCGTTCAGTCTTTCCTGGAGGCGGCGACCGGCTGCATGGACAGCCTGCTCGGATACTGCTGCGCGGGTCGTCCAATAGGCGGATTGCTGCTGGACCTCATCCAATTGGACAGCGCCCAGCCTGGAGCGCAATTCATGGGAACGCGCAGACGCCTCTTCGGCCTTGCTGTCCACCTCCCTCTGTGAGGCCTCCAGGGCGCTCTGTTCGGAGAAGGCGGCCTGCAGTTCCTGTTCAAGCTGCTCGCGCTGGCTTTTCTGCCACTCCAGCCCGCGCCGCGCAGATTCATGCTCAAGCCCGGCCTCTCTCTCCACGCCCAGCAGGTCGTTGACATGTCTCCGGGTTTCCTGAAGCCTGGTCTCCACATCCGCCGCCTCGCGCTGGGCCGCGCCCAGACCCATCGAAAGCTGCTCTACCTCCCGGTTCGAGTCGGCTAGAGCGATTTTGATCTCCTCCATCGCGCTCTCGTATTCACGTTTTTGCCGGGAGCGGCTCAGGGTGGTGCTTCGCCCGGAATTCCCCGCCAGGATGCGCCCGTCCGCGTGGAAGACCTCGCCGCGCAGAGTCACAAGCCGTCCGGGGGATTCCAGCAGGTCGATCAACCTTTTTGCGGCCTCCCGGTTCTTTACGACCCAGGTCTGGCCCAGGAGAACGCCAACTGCGGGGCGCAGTTCAGCCGGCGCGTGGATCAGGTCGGCTGCCAGCCCCAGGCACTCAGGGTCTTCGGGCATTCCAGTTCGTTTTGCCATGCCGCGCGGGTTGACCGGCAGCAGGGCAGCCCGCCCGGAATCCTCCATCTCCAGCAGCTTCAGGGCTTGCTCGGTCTCCTCATTCTCCAGCAGGACCGCATCCAATGACTCGCCAAGCGCCGCGGCGATGGCTTTTTCAAGTTCCACCGGGACATCCAGGGAGGCGCTTAAAGCCCCGTATGAGCCTCTCAATCGTGAGTCCCGCACAGCTTCCAGCAGGAAGCGTGCCCCCTCCGCGTAACCGGCCAGGGATTGCTCAGCCTGCTCCAACACCTCACGCTGGGCATGCAGACGTGAGTATTGGGCGTCCTGCGTGCTGCGCCGATCCAGAGCCGTGCGCCTTTGGGCTTCCATCTCTTCGGCCCGCTTACGCAGCGCCCGAACGACCAGCTCGGTCTGGGAAAGTCGGGCTTCGGCATCCTCCCGCCGGCGCAGGGCAGCCTGCAGTTTATCTACGGAGGCCTGCAGGGCCTGCTCCGCCCCACTGAGGGCCGCCAGCATACCGTTCTGCCTTTCCCGATACGCCTGGATGCGGCCGGATAATTCGTCGATACGGGCCTGGTTCTCGATTCGCAGCAGATTCAGGGCCTCGATCCGGCTGTTGATCCCCGCCAGCGATTCTTCCAGGCTGGCGCGCTCAGCCTGCCGGGCCTCCAGCGACCTTCCGGCCCCGTTCAGCTGCTGCCGCGCCTCCTCATATTCCTGTTGGGCGGAAAGGGATTGTTTCTGCGCTTCGGCAGCCAGTTCTACGGCCAACCTCAGCTCGTCGGCAGAGCGGTCCTGGTCTGTGATCCATGCGGCCTGGCTGGCATTCAGGGCTCTCCGTCTTTCCTCCAGCACTGCCAGCTCCCGGCTGGCGCCTTCCCACTGGCTATGCAATTCGGCGCTTTGACGGTGCCAGGTGTTCAAGCGGGCTCGCAGCCCGCTCAGCCTTTCACGGAAAGCGCTGTATTCTGCCTGGGCTTTTTCATGCAGTTCCCGGGCTTCCTGCACGCGCAAGTCCTGCCGGCGCGCCGCCTGGCGCGTATCCGCCAGGTCCTTCTGTGCCCGGTGCCAGTGATATCCATACCACTCCCGCAGTGTGACCTTTAACGCGGCCTGGGCTTGCGAAAAGTCGATGGCGCGCCGGGCCTGGCGCTCCAGGCTGCGCAGGCGGGGTTCCAGTTCTGCCATGATATCCAGGACGCGCTCCAGATTGCGGGCTGTATTATCCAATCGTTTAAGGGTCTCTTCACGACGGGTGCGGTACAACCCCACACCTGCGGCCTCCTCGAACAAGCGCCGGCGGTCCTCGGCCTTGAGGGCCAGCGAGGCATCCACCAGTCCCTGGCCCAGTATGGTGTAGGTCCGTTCGCTTAATCCGGCCTGGGCCAGCAGTTCATTGATCTCGCGCAGCCGCACGTGCTGCCCGTTGAGCAGGTAATCATTGCGCCCATCCCGGTAGGCCCGCCGCTCCAGCGCCACCTCCGAAAAATCGACCGGAAGCCACTGTTCGCTGTTATCGAATGTGATCGTCGCCTGGGCCATACCGGCGCGCGGCCGGTGCTCCGAACCGGCAAAGATCATGTCCTCGGTCTTTTTGCCGCGCAGCAGGCTGTAGGACTGTTCTCCAAGGACCCAGCGCAGGGAATCGGCGATATTCGACTTCCCCGATCCATTCGGCCCTACAATGGCGGTAATACCGCTCGCAAACTCGAACACTGAGCGCGAGGCAAAAGTCTTGTAACCTTGAAGTTCAAGCGATTTTAGGCGAAGAGGCATTTTTTCCGGCGCTTGTCTGTTCCTGATATTATATAAGTCCCAGCCTGCTCAAAGCATCCGCAGCCGCAGCCCTTTCGGCAGTCTGCTTGCTGGGGCCGCTTCCATGCCCCTGCACCGTCCCGCCGATCAGTACATCCATTTCGAACATCCTGGCATGGTCCGGCCCGCTCGTCCCGGTCACCTGGTAGATCGGGGTGCCGATCTTTTCGGACTGGGTCCATTCCTGGAACTGGCTTTTGGGGTCATGGATCTCGTTCAGCACCGTCTGACGGGCGCCTTCCAGGACAGGGTTCATCCAGGCCTCGACAGCTCCCAGCCCTGAGTCCAGATACAGTGCACCGATCACGGCTTCAAACGTGGAGCCCAGCAGCCCTTCGCGGTTGCGCCCGCCCGAGCCTATCTCCCCGCGTCCCAACCGCAGTGCACGACCCAGATCGAACTGCCGGGCAAAGGTCGCCAGGCGCTCATTGCGCACCAAGGCCGAGCGCACCTTGGTCAGGTTCCCCTCGGCCATCTCAGGAAACCGGTTGAACACCCAGGCCCCTACAATGAAGTCCAGCACCGCGTCGCCAAGGAATTCCAGTCGTTCGTTATCTTCCTTCACCTCAGGATGTTCATTGACATAGGAGCGGTGCGTCAGGGCCCGGATCAGGAGCGCCGGACGGGTGAATTTCAGACCCAGCCTGAGGGCCAGGTCGGAGGCGGGCTCAACCTCCCGCGGATCGGATTGTGAAGACATTGGAACCTCCCCGGAACTCAGGGAGCGCAAGCCATGCACCTCGGTCCATTGCTGGCGTTCCATCAGTTCCGTGCAGATTGAAGATAGACCCGCATTGTAACCCGGAATACGGTCTCTGCCCATGATGTCCCGATTTTTTAAGATAAAATCAATCGATCGCCCCAGGAGCATTCAATGGAGAACATACCATCCGAAACCCGGTTTTTGCACGCCATAGAGTTGGGGCTGGGGGTCTGGCAGTGGGGGGACCGGGTCCTCTGGCAGTATGGCCGCACCCATTCCGAGGAGGATGTACGCCAGGCATTCGAGGTCTCCATCGCCGAGGGCATCCGCTTCATGGATACTGCCGAGGTGTACGGCTCCGGAAATTCCGAGCGCCTGCTTGGGCACTTCATTCAGGAAATGGGGCAACCGGCGGTGATTGCCACCAAATTCTTCCCCTTCCCGTGGAGATTGTCAAAGCGATCCCTGCCGCAGGCCCTCAAACACAGCCTGGAGCGCCTAGGCGCCGAATCGGTGGACCTCTACCAGATCCACTGGCCCACCCCGCTCATGAGCATTGACCGGATGATGGAAGGCCTGGCTCTCTGCCTTGAAAAAGGCTGGACGCGCACCGTGGGTATCTCCAATTTCGATCCCACCCGGATGCTCAGCGCCTACTCTGCCCTAGCCCGCCTGAAGATCCCGCTGGCCTCCAACCAGGTACATTACAGCCTCCTCGACCGCGACGTGGAAAAAAGCGGACTGCTGGCACGCTGCCACGAACTGGGCATCCGCCTGATCGCCTACTCACCCCTTGAGATGGGCCTGCTAACCGGGAAATATTCCCCCCAACAGAGACCGGCGGGGCCGCGCGCTGCTCAATATGCCTGGATACTCCCCCGGCTTGCCCCTCTGCTCAAGCTCATGACCGCCATCGGGCAGGATCACGGCGGCAAGTCCAACGCCCAGGTCGCGCTGAACTGGGTCATTTGCAAGGGCGCCCTCCCCATCCCCGGCGCCAAGAATGCAGAGCAGGCACAGCAGAATGCCGGCGCGCTGGGCTGGCGCCTCACCGAGGAACAAGTCGCGCAGCTTGATGAGGCCAGCGACCGGTTATACGATTGAGCCTGAGGGATCACCGGACCCCAAAGCCCGCTCTCTGCAGATCACTGCATCCCATCCTGCCCGGACCTCAGTATTCCGGGGGATCCATGGGGCGGAATTACGCGCCGGCCTTTGCCTTTTCCAAAGCCGCCGATTTGAGAAGTCCGGTGACCAGATGGCGTGCCAGACCGTAGAATGAGGCAAACCACGCGATCAGCGCCACGAAAACAAAGACCCTTGGGATAAATAGAATAAAACCCAATTCCAGGGCCTTCGCAAGCTGAAAGGTAGCGACCGTGTACATTCCCATGGGGAAGACCAGCCCCCAGTAGGCAGGGTGGTAGCTTATGGGGATGCGCCTGTGGAAATGCCGCCACGCACCGACGATGAATAAAAAGGGGATCCACCATGTGCCGGCTGCCCAAAAAAAGACGGTAAAACCCCGGATGAACGGGAACAGGCCGTTCAGGAATGGTGCCTCCCCGCGCAGCAGGATGCTCGCGCCTGCCAGGGTCGTAATAGCCACCGCACCCATGTTGATCCAATAGGGAGGGGTCATATCTTCCGGCGCCAGTCTGAAGAACATGAATCGGTACACGATCAGCGATATGATCAGGATATAAAACATGCAGCCCAGCAGGTAGAACCCCAGCATGGCAAAGGTGAATAACTCCGCCCACCCGGCGAACCGGGAGACCACCAGCATGCCCAGCACCGCAATGGATTGCGTCGAGACCACGAACATCAGCCAGGCGCCGTTGATGCCTGACTCAAGCGGAGGCTTCTCCTCTTTGACCGTGAACACAATGAAAAGCGCATAGATCAGAAAAAGCCAGAGCACCAATCCCAGCGTCCACAAGACGAGCGCAACAGTCTGATTGGAGGCAAGGAACACAAATTGGCTTCCCAGGACATTCGTCCCGGCGACCAGGGTCAGGAAGCCTGTGCCTGTGCGATGGTCGGATAAGTCGCTGATAAGGCGGGGAGCATGGCGAAGGATGCGGCCGAGGGTAAGCAGCCACAGCACGAGGTAGAAAAACTGGTTCAGGTAGAACAATGGGAGGGCCAGAAAATCCATCTCCAAGAGATGGCAGGCGATCGAGACGATCCCCGTTGCCATAACCAGCGCAAAGTAGGCAGGTGACAGGCCGCGAACACCTTCCCGAATCCAGATTTCAAGGCTTTTGAGCATGAGGTTTTCCTACACCACCCTGCGCCGCGTCCAGATGACCAGTTGGAACCTCCGCCAGAGATAGCCGACCGGGAAGCTCACCATGTGTATCAGCCTGCCGAACGGGAAGAGCAGGATCAGCAGTGTGGCGTTCAGAAAATGCAATTTGGGTATCAGGGGCAGCGATGCGACATACTGCGGTGCGGGCTGAAAGGTTGCCAGCGACACCACCCAGGGGGTCACGGTGTGTAGAAACCAGGTGGCACCCCAGCGGTAGAAAAATGCGATCCACATCCCCAGGAACACCTGGATGAACAATAATGCCAGGATGATCCAATCCAAGGGTGTGGTAACCACGCGGACCTTCGATGAGACAATCCGTCTCACCAGAAGTGCGCCCGCGCCGGCCAGGGCCATGAGGCCGAATACCTTGCCTGCCAGTTCCGCCAGGTAGAGCGTCTCCGGTGTGCTGTGTAAAGCGGCCATCACCCCGGGGATCGCAAAGCCCGCTACATGGATCGCCAGCGTCGGAAGGATGCCGTAATGCCAGAGCACCGATCCCCAGAATTGCAGATCGCCCTCCAGGAACTGTGAGGACAGGCTCGTGAAGGAGAACGGCGTGGTACGGTAACGGTAGATCGTTCCCCCAACCGCCAGAGCGACCGCCACGTAGGGGAAAACAACAAACAGGATCACATCAAGCATGACCAGGCTCCTTTTCGGGCTTGTGGATCAATACAAGGTGAAGCGCCGACAAGAGTCCAAAATATGGATTTTCCGACTCCGGGCCAAACGCCTGGAGCATTTTCACCAGGGCAGGTATCAGCCCTTCCGCCAGCAGCGTCCTGCAAAAATCGCTCCGTCTTTCATCTGCGTCCAATCCCAGAAAACGCAGAACGACTGAGAGGTGGTCCGGCAATTCGTGGCCGGCGGAGTAGCCCAGGTCTTGATAGGCCTCGTTCAGGCGCGCCATGAAGGCTCCGCGTTTATAGCTCTCCCCGAACAACTGATAGCCAATGTATGGATAGCAGACGGGCTGCATATCGAATGTGGCTGTATACAGTTCCTCCATCTTTATCAGCGGCCTGGATTCAAGCCCCAGGCAAAAGGCATCCAGGGCCGGAGCGGCCTCGGGACATGCATCCTGCAATAGTTGGAGGCATTCCCCAGCCTGGCCTGCCATTTCCGAAGTGGGGTAGCCGCACAGGTCGGCGAAGGCTGTGTACAGGTGACCGTTCAGTTCCCGGGACATTCCTTACAGGCCTCGCTGCGGCTGCTGGCGTGTACCGAAACCGGTCTCAGCCTTGCGCTGCTGAGGATCATAGACTTCCTCGATATCGCCTTCGCGCCCGGTCGGCGGGATGCTAAACCTTTCCTGGTACGATGCCAGGGAAGTCAACTGGAAGATGGCATCGGCCTCTTCGGCAGTCATCCGGGCCTCGGCCAGGGCTGCTTGTGCCTGTTCGTGAGTGACATCGCCCACTTCCTGGGCGCGCTTGTACAGGCGGACAGCGATCATCTTCCGGTAGGCATGCAGCACCGGTTCGTCATTTCCCGCCGAGAGCAGATGTGCCATATATCGGACAGGCACCCGGGCATTTTCCAGCGAAGTGAGCAGGTCGCTTTCCACCCGCTGGGTTCCGCTCGGCTGGGTGGCAGAGAGGACCGGCAGGAGCGGCGGCACATAGAACAGCATGGGAAGTGTGCGATACTCCGGATGCAGAGGCAGCGCCATTTCCCATTCCTTTACATAGCGATAGACCGGCGATCTTTGTGCAGCCGTGATCACGCCGTCGGGAATCCCGTCCTTGCGAGCAGCAGTGACCACCGCGGGGTCCGAGGGGTCAAGGATCATTTCCCGTTGGCGCCGGACCAACTGGTCATCCGACACCTTGATGGCCGCTTCGATCTGGTCCGCATCGTAGAGCAGCACACCAAGGTAGCGGATGCGGCCGACACAGGAATGGAAACAGGCTGGGGCCTGGCCGGTCTCGAGGCGCGGGTAACACAGGATGCATTTCTCGGATTTGCCCGTAGCCCAGTTATAGTAGGTTTTCTTGTACGGACAGGCCGAGACACACATGCGCCAGCCCCGGCATTTATCCTGGTTGATCAGCACCACACCATCTTCAGCGCGTTTATAAATGGCGCCGGATGGACAGGCTGCCACACAGCCGGCATTCAGGCAGTGGTTGCAGATGCGCGGCAGGTAGAAGTAAAAAAGCTGCTCGATGGAAAAAAGCCGCTTCTTTTCCTCCTCGCTCATGCTCTCCAACAAGGGATCGTTGGCCGCATAGATGTTCGATCCGCCCAGATCGTCATCCCAGTTAGGGCCCGCCTCGATCTCGATGGGCTTGCCGTCGATCCTGGAGATCGGCCGGGCGGTCGGTTGGTCATCCCCCAGCGGAGAGTTGAACAGGTCTCCGTAGGTATAGGTCCACGGCTCGTAGTAATCATCCATGCCGGGCATGGCCGGGTTCGAAAACAGATTCCCCAGCGTCTGGAGGCGGTTTTGGAGTCTCAGCCTTGGCGTGGGATTCTCCCCCGCATTCTTAAGTTCCCAACCGCCGTGGTATTTTTCCTGGTCTTCCCACCGGGTTGGAAAACCAACGCCTGGTTTGGTTTCCACATTGTTCCACCACATGTACTCGGCGCCCTGGCGGTCGGTCCATATATTCTTGCAGGCAATGCTGCAGGTATGGCAGCCAATGCACTTGTCCAGGTGGAAAACCATGGAGATTTGTGATCGGATTTTCATGATCGCTTTTCCTGTTTTATATAGTGGTCCTTGCGTTCGCCAGGCTAGAATTGCGCCGCGCCGGGAAGTTTGCGCACCAGGACGAAGGTATCCCGATTGACACCGGTCGGACCCCAGTAATTGAAACTGTAGGTAAACTGACCATAACCGCCTACCATCAGAGACGGCTTCAGATGGATGCGTGTGGGGCTGTTATGGCCGCCCGCCCGTTTATTGCCCCTCATCGGAGATTTGGGCACGCTGACCGTCCGTTCCGGAGCATGGTAGACGATGCACAACCCCGGGGGAATGCGCGAGCTGACGATGGCCCGGGTGACGGTGACGCCGTGGTCGTTGTAGGCTTCCACCCAGTCGTTATCCTGCACATCGATCATCCGGGCATCTTCCTCGCTGATCCAGAGCGGTTCGAGGCCGCGGGAAAGGGTCAGCATGCGGTCATTATCGAAGTAGTTGGAATGGATGTGCCACTTGGCGTGAGGCGTCAGGTAATTCAGCCGCAGGGTCTTGCCCTCGCTGCGGCTCTTGTCCAAGTCACCAAATGCCAGGGGGTCAGGACGCGGCTTGTAGGTGGGAAGATGTTCGCCATACGCCAGATAACCCTCGTGGTCCAGGTAGAAGTGCTGCCGGCCGGTCAGGGTGCGCCAGGGGACGAGTCTCTCCACATTCAGGCAGTAAGCTGAATAAGGGCGGCCGTCACTGACGATACCCGTCCAAATGGGACTATTAAGCAGCCGGCGCGGCTGTTGGGTCAGGTCGTTGAATGTCACCCGTGAGGCGCGGGTGGGTTCCGCCAGGTCCGTCAGGCTCAGGCCCAAGCGTTCTTCCTCCGCCTTGAATGCTCGATAGGCCACCTCACCGTTGGTCTCGGGGGCCAGATGGAGGATGACGTTGGCCGCATCCCGGGCGACCTCCAGCGAGGGATAGCTCTGCCCTCCCCATGTAACCGTTGGGCGGCTGTCCAGCAGCTGCTGGTAGAGGTCCTCCACCTGCCAGTGGATGCCGTGTACCGCCAGGCCGTCCTTGCGTACCGACGGCCCCAGAGAAATGAAGCGTTTTCCCAGATTGACGTAATCGCGCTCGGTCACCAAAAAGTTCGGCATGGTGACACCCGGGACCGGTTCGCATTCCCCGCGCGCCCAATCGCGTATATGCTCCTGGGCCATTTCGGCGGGTGTATCGTGCTGGAGGGGCATGGCGACCAGGTCGCGCACCGGTTCGGGCAGATGTATCTTCGCCAGCTCACCGACCCTCCCCGCCAAGATCTTGAAAATATCCCAATCGCTTTTCGATTCCCAGGAAGGCGGTACTGCCGCAGCCAGCGGATGGATGAACGAGTGCATATCGGTGGTATTCAGGTCGTCTTTCTCATACCAGCTTGCCGTCGGCAGGACGATGTCGGAATACAGCGCCGACGTATCCATGCGGAAGTTGATATCCACTACCAGATCCAGTTTCCCCTCCGGGGCCTCCTCGCGCCAGGTCACCTCGCGGAAGGTATCCTTGTCCACCTCTTCCGATATGATCTGGTGGTGAGTACCCAGATAATGTCTGAAGAAGTACTCCTGTCCCTTGGCGCTGGCATTCAGCGCGTTGCCGCGCCAGATGAACCACAAGCGCGGCCAGTTTTCGGGCGCGTCCGGGTCCTGCACGGCAAAATGCAGCTTCCCGGACCGGAGCTGTTCCACCACCCATTGGCGGATCTCGGCTTCGCTGTGTGCGCCGTCTTTTTCCGCCTGCCTTACGAGTTCAAGCGAGCTGCGATCGAATTGCGGATATGAAGGAAGCCAGCCCATCCGCACCGCACGGATCTGTGCATCCAGTGTATGCTCCCGGGTCATATCCCGGTTAGGCTCGCTCCCCGGGCGTGGGACCGGCTGCGGTTCGGTGAAGGTCCGCTCGTAGCGCCACTGGTCGCTGTTGACATAATGGAAGGAAGGTGAATTTTGCTGGCGCGGGGGCTTTTGCCAATCGAGGCCAAATGCCAGGGAAGCCCAAGGCGCCATGGGAGCCAGTTTTTCCTGGCCGACATAATGGTTCAGGCCTCCACCGTTCCGCCCCACGCAGCCGGTCAGCATCAGCGCTCCGATGCAGGCCCGATAGATCAGGTTATTGTGATACCAGTGGTTGACCCCCGCCCCGATGATGACCATGCATTTGCCTTCGGTCTTGACCGCCGTAGTCGCCCACTCGCGCGCAAATTGTATGACCGTCTGCCTGTCGATGCCGGTGTAACGCTCCTGCCAGGCAGGGGTATAGGACAGGTTCGCATCATCATAATCGGCAGGATAGTCGCCGGAAAGCCCGCGCCCCACACCATGCTGCGCCATTAGCAAGTCGTAGATGGTCGCGACCGCCACGCGGCCTTCGGCTGTCTCCACATAGCGCACTGGAACGCTCCGCTGGAAGGCTTTCCCTTCGGCAAATTCGGCGAATGAGACAGTGACCCGCTGGTTGGAGGCCTCCAGAAAGGTCAATTGAGGCTGGATTTCGCTTCCGTCCAGACCATCCTTTGATTCCAGGTTCCAGTGTCCCTTTTGCTTCTGCCAGCGAAAACCCAGGCTGCCTTGAGGCATACGCGGTTGGTCGCTCAGCTCGTCCCAAACCAGGAATTTCCAGGCGGCGTTCTCCACTTCCCGGGTGCGCTCCACCTGGCTGGCGCGCAGCATCCGGCCGGGCACATAACTTCCATCCACCTTTTCGAGCGACACCAGGAAGGGCGCATCCGTGTAGCGCCGCATGTAATCCAGGAAATACGGCGCAGGGTTTTGATAATGAAATTCCTGGAGGATCACATGATTGACGGCCATCCAAAAGGCGCCGTCCTGCCCGGCATGGACCGGGACCCACCAGTCGGCATATTTGGCCACCTGGTTAAGGTCGGGTGAAAATACCACCAGCTTCGTGCCGGCGTGGCGCGCCTCGGCTGCAAAGTGCACGTCCGGGGTGCGCGTCATGCTCATATTGGAGCCAACCGAGGCGATGAATTTCGCGTTGAACCAATCCGCGCTTTCAGCCACATCGGTTTGTTCGCCCCAGGTCTCGGGGCTGGCGGGGGGCAGGTCGCTGTACCAATCATAAAAACTCATGCTGACGCCGCCGATCATCTGCAAGAAACGGCTGCCGCCCGCATAACTCAGCATGGACATGGCCGGGATCGGGGAAAAACCAATGATCCGATCCGGACCGTATTTCTTGATGGTGTAAACGGTGGAGGCGGATATGATCTCCAGCGTTTCATCCCAGGTCGTACGCCGGAAACCACCCTTGCCGCGCGCCTGCTGGAAGGACTTGCGGGCAGACGCGTCCTCAATCACGCTCGCCCAGGCTTCCACAGGGTCGCTGTGCTTTTTCCGGGCCTCGCGCCACAGGTCCATCAGGACGCCGCGCATGTATGGATACTTTACCCGAACCGGGCTGTACTGGTACCAGGAGAATGAAATACCCCGCTGGCAGCCTCGCGGTTCATACTGCGGCAGGCCAGCCTCCAGGTTGGGATAATCCAGTGCCTGCAATTCCCAGGTGACTATGCCATCCTTTACATAGATCATCCAGGAGCAGCTGCCGGTGCAGTTCACTCCATGTGTGCTCCTGACCACACGGTCATGCTGCCAGCGATTGCGATAGAACTCCTCCCACTGGCGGGCTTGCGGGTTTGCGATCTCTTCGATCCAACTCACATCTTCCTCCTTGCCTTTAGGCGGACAGTCAGGGAAGATCCGTCCATTATTTTGTTCCAGCCACTTTGCTGAGCATTGGCTTGCGGACGCCCCGCAGGCGCGCGTGGTAGATCAAGCCGATGACGGCTATGGCTCCCACCAGGCCTGCCGACGCGATGCCAAAAACCAACAACTCCTTGTTCGATTCCGGTTGTCCGATCGAGGCCTGCAGAAATGCCAATAAATCATCCCGCTCCTGATCGGTCAGGGGTGCATCTGCATAGATCGGCACCATTACAGGCGAAAGAGTTGGGTCCTGGTTGGAAAGGACGCTGATGAGCTCAGCCCGGCTGCGCCGTGTATAGACGTCGGTCAGGTCCGGGCCCATTGCGCCGCCGCCAAGCAGCCCGTTATCTCCCACGTTATGACAGCCCATGCATGGAGGCCCCCCGTTTTGGAAGTGCTGGATGCCCATAAACAGATCCCGCCCATCTTCCAGCACGCCGTCCGACATTGCCCGGGTAAAGACCCCCGCAGTCCGAATCGCCCCACCGGATTCCCGGGTTCCAACCGGCCCGGTTCCCGGAAATACGCTCAATGCGAGCAGCGGGATTGCAAGTAACACATAGAACGCTGGCAGCGCCCATTTTCGAGACACACCGCTTCGATTTCTCATGAGGCTCACAGGCTCCTGATTATGGTGATCGGACCGTTCACGTCCCATCGCGTTTTTATCAAAGACAGGAAAGATTTCTGAGCTATTTCTTTAGTTATTAATGATACATCCAGGAAGAGGGACTGCAAGTGACTTTTGTCACATTCAAGCACCTCCACGGGTTTCAGCCCGCCCAAGACTGCTTTAACGGATCCTCTGCATGAGCAATTGAGAGGGACAGGGGCTCAATGACAGGCCGCCGCAGCCCGGCGGCGCTGGATTGGTTCGGACTTCTGCCCCTTTTGTAGATAAATCGCAAGGTCAGGAGATGAACCCCAAGCTTATAATCCCATGCAGGAGCGGAAACGCAGTTGTATTTCTATGCGAAATACAGAAAATTCTTTCTGCTTTGAACTCATCCATGGAGCATCTCCTTCCCCTGAGGGCCTACATTGAAACAAGCATGAGCCTGTGGATCGCCAATTGCCTGGTGATCCTGGGTGCCGCGATCTTGATCGCCTGTATTCCACCGGTCCGAATGCTGCTCCTGAAGCTTCCCCACGGCTCCCTGCGCGGCTGGTGGTCCATCATGACCGGGCTGATCCTGATCTTCATTGCCGGTTATATCGTTTATATCTGGATCCATTGGCGCCATCCTCGCGATGCCTCCGATCTGATCGTCTCCAATCTCTTTTTCCTGGGGGCCTGTTTCGTCTGGTTGAGCTGCATCCTTTCCCTGCGGACCGTACAGGATGCCCACCGCCTGGCACACCTGGAGCAGGAGAGCATCACCGATCCGCTCAGCGGGGTATATAACCGACGTTACCTGGATCGCCGGTTGGAGGAGGAATTTGCCCGGGCCCAACGCTACCAGACGCCTCTCTCCATCATGCTCCTTGACATCGATCACTTTAAATTGATCAACGACACATTCGGCCATCTGGCGGGCGACCAGATCCTGGGGGACCTGGGGCGGCTGGCCCAAAACACCATCCGTGTGTCGGATATCCTGGCACGCTTTGGCGGGGATGAGTTCATGATTGTTGCGCCCAATACCTCCCTGGAAATGGCCGGCATCCTGGCAGAACGCCTGCGCCGCCGCATCGAGAAGCATTCCTTGTTTCTAGGCATGGACGCCCATACTTCCCAGGAGATTCGCCTGCGGGTGTCCATCGGCGTTAGTGTCAGCGAGCCGGGACTGGATCTGCGCGGGCTGATCAATAATGCGGACCAGGCATTGTATTGCGCCAAATTGGAGGGCCGGGACCGCGTGGTGCTCTTTCCCGGTAACTGCATCCCTCCGGATACCCCGCTTCCTCACCACACCGATCGGGAGCAGCGTTAAAACAAAACGCAGGCGTCGGGTACGCCTG
>CAYMQX010000004.1:0-24483 GCA_964392495.1 uncultured Anaerolineaceae bacterium | reverse complement strand
TTTGGCCTTGGCGCGCATCTTGCGGAGTTCCAATATCCGTGGGTCTTCCTGCATTCCGTGCCTCGTTTCTTGTGATAATGGTCACAAACGAGTTTAACACAGCTTGTCTGACAGGCCAATGACGGAATACATGAGCGAAGATGTGTATTAAGGCACAGAAAAAACAGGCTCATGGCCTGTTTTTTTTTTTGATTCTTGTCCGGCCTGTTATTGCCGGGCGGAGAGGAGCATGATCCCGGTCTGCGGGGGACCCAGATACTCTGCCCCCTGCGCGGTCATCAGCACATCCTCCTCCAGGCCGAGGTGACCGAAGCCCGGCACGTCCAGTCCCGGCTCGATGGTGAAGACCTGTCCCGCCTCCAACTTATGGAGAGGCGCGTTCCCATATTTTTCCCACAGCGGGCCAAGCAGCGCGCCGCCGTCATGGACCATGCGCCCGACCTGGTGGCCGAGGGCGTGCATGTAATTGGGATAGCCTGCTCCGGTCACGATCTCGCGTGCGATTACGTCGATGGAGTTGCCGGTCACACCCGGCTGCATGGCGAGGCGCGCCTTCTCGATGGCTTCACGGAGTACATCAAATCCGCGCTGGACGGGGGCGGGCGCCCGGGTTTCGCCGGGTTTCAAGAGATAGGCAACGCGCTGGATATCGGAACAGAAGCCCTCGTATTTCACACCGAAATCAAAATGCAGGAGGTGGCCCGGCTCGAGCTTGATCTGCGTCGGGCCGCTGTGACCGGTGGGCGAGTCGGGGCCGAAATTAACCGCCGGGCAGTTCCCGTCGGGCCAGGCCAGCTCCAGGCCGCGCGCCTTGACCTCGGCCTGCATCCATTCGGCGACCTCGATCTCCGTCATGCCGGCACGGATGTGTCCAAAGGCAGCCTGGAAGATCTCGTCCGTGATGGCCACCGCCCGCCGGATATGGGATTGTTCGGTCTCCGTCTTGCGGCCGCGCAGGGCGCCGATCAAAGCCCCGGCGCTCACCAGGCGGCGGCCATAGGGCGTTCCGTTGAGGATTTCCAGCAGTTCCTCGTACATGGCATGGGTCAGCCCGTCCGCGTGCACGTTGTCGCGGGAGGAGTTGATGGCGATCTCGCGTGGATCCAGCTTTGTGAGGGTATCCTTCAGGATGTTCCGCATCGCGGTATCGTAACCGATCACCCTGTCGTACACCCCCAGGCGTTCCACGGCTTCCTTTTCGAGGTTGCCGACGATGGCCAGCTTCTCTCCGCTGCTAGTCAGAATCAGCGCCGATTGCCAGGTCAGGTCATGGGGGCCCAGGAGGAGATCCAGAGCCGGATCGCGCACGCCGCTGGTCTCGCGGACGAAGGTCAGCCACAGGTCGGTGTCCTGTTCCTTCAGGATCTCGACGGCCTGGTTCACTTTTTCATGGATGATGGACATGGGATCGCACCTCTCTTTGTTCTATATCGAAACAGTATGCGCCTCAGGCTCCCGTATCCACAGGGCAAGCACGAGAGCCATTGCCACGGCGAAGCCGGCGGATAAGGCGAAAGTCAGGTGGAACCCTGCGGTATCCGCGATCCAACCGCCGAGGATGGGAGCCAGGATCGTGGCCGGCGCTGTGAAGGTATTGGACAGACCGAAATACAGGGGGCGGTCTTCGTCCCTGCGGGCGAAGCGCACCGTCAGAGCCATGGGTACGACCCAGATGGCTACGACCGCAACGGCTTCCAGCAGGAAAACCAGGTAGAACCACTGAACAGCCCGGGCTTCCAGGGCCAGGATGGCGCTCAGGGCTGCGGCCAGCGCGCCGAGGATCATCACGCCGCGATGGCTCCAGCGGTCGCCCAGACGGCCCATCAATGAGCCGGCTGCTACCTGGGAGATCAATAACACCCCGGTCATGACCCCGGCCAGCGCCGCGCTCATCTTGAACTCTGCCACCGCGTAGATCAGAAAGAAGGCAAACGCCATGCTGGCGAATTGGCTCAATGTACGAACGCCCAGGAAGAGAGCAAAGTTACGGTCGTTGCTGAGGACGCGGTGCGCCTCCTTCCACAGCTTGGTGGAGGGGGCTGGCGGGCGGGAAGGGCTCTCCGGTTCCCTGGTTTGGACAAGGAATAAAAAGGAGAGGCCCAGGCTGAGCGCCGTGAGCAGGAAACACAGGGCGAAGTTCGCCGGGCCGACCCACTTTTCCAGGATAAGCCCGCTCAGGATGGCGGAAATGCCTCCCAGGGCATTGGAAGCCGCCGCCTGGAGCCCGAAAAACGTCCCGTGCAGATCGCGCGGGATGATTTTGACGATCATATTTTGCCAGGGATTGGCTGCCATGCCGCCGCCCATTCCCTGCCAGACGAGCAGCGCGAAGATCAGGATGAGAGCCAGGTTGGTTCCCAGCTGTGGCAGGAGCCAGGCCACCAGGGCCAGCCCGAGGAACGGCAGCCGCTCGTGGATCGTGTTCCACAGGACCAGCGGTTTATAGCGGGTGGAGCGCGAGACCCACCCCGCGGTGAAGAGCTGTGGGAGCTGCCAGCCCACGTTATGGATGGCGGGGATCAACCCGATCAGCAGGGCCGAGTCCGTCAGCCCCCGGACGAAGAGCGGGATGACGGCGGCAAACGAACCAAAGCCCAAAGCGAAACCAAAAAAGCTCCCGTCCAGGATCCCGATGGCGAAGTTGAAAGCCAGGTCTTGAGGGGAAGAGGACCTTTCCCGGGCGAGGATCTGCATGGGTTGGATTGTACCTGAAACGCCGGAGGGTCTCTTGACAACGATCAATTTAAGCCTATAATCGACAAAAATGAACGTTCGTTCGTTTAGGAGATAAATATGGCCGAGGCAGGACTTTCCAAGGGGGCCCGGGCACGCCGATCCATTCTGGACGCCGCTTACAATCTGTTCATCCGGCAGGGCTATGCGGCCACCTCCATGCGCCAGATCGCGGATGGAGCAGGCATGGTGCCGGGCAGCCTTTACAACCATTTTTCATCCAAGGAAGAAATTTTCAGGGCCATCCTGATGGAGCAGCATCCATTTGCCAGCATCCTGCCGATCCTGGGCCGGGTGAAGGGTACCAGCGTGGAGGAGTTCTGCCGCAACGCCGCCCATACGCTCGTGGAGGAATTGGGCCATCACCCGGATTTCCTCAACCTCATGCTGACCGAGATCGTCGAGTTCAGGGGTGAACACATCCCCATGATTTTCGAGAAATTCATGCCCCAGTTGATGCCGCTTGTCGGGCGCTTCCAAAGCCTGCAAGGGGAGCTGCGGGATATGCCTCCGCTCGTGCTGGTACGTGCCTTCCTGGGTATGTTCTTTGCCTACTACATCACCGGCATCCTGATGCAAAGGGTGCCGCCCGGCCAGCAGGAGAATGCCCTGGACCACTTCGTGGATCTGTTTCTCTATGGTGCCCTGGTAAAGGAGTCTGCATGACCTCTCGTCTGATGTCCATCATCCGCAAGGAATTCATCCAGATCTTCCGCGACCCGCGCACCCTGGGGCTCATCCTGGTGATGCCCATCATTCAGATGTTTCTGCTGGGCTACGCTGCCACCACCGATATCCGCAATGTCCCGCTGGCGGTCTGGGACCAGAGCCGCACACCGGAATCGCGGGCGCTGTTGGATGCTTTCAGAGCGGCGGACTATTTCAACATCTCCTACGAGATCCGCTCACAGTCGGATATCACCACGCTGATCGAGCGCGGGGAGGTGCGCGCGGTCCTGATCATCCCTCCTGATTACAATGCGCGCCTGCTGGAGGGGGATGCACAGGTCTCGATGATCCTGGACGGCTCGGATGCCACAGCGGGTTCGACGACGCTGTCCACTGCCCGGCTGGTGGGACAGTCCTATGCGGTAAAGATCCTGACGGAGCAGGCGGCCCGCCAGGGGCGCGGTTCGGCGGTGCGTGTGCCGCTGGATGTACGCACCCAGGTCTGGTACAACCCCGATCTCGTCTCGGCTTATTTTATGATCCCCGGTGTGGTGGGGATGGTGCTGTATTTCATCACCGCGCTGCTGACGGCTGCGGCCATTGTGCGCGAGCGCGAGCGCGGCACCATCGAGCAGTTGATCGTCACACCCATCCGTTCCTGGGAACTGGTGGTGGGCAAGGTGCTTCCGTATGTGATCCTGGGTTTCCTGGACACGATCGAGGTGCTGATCCTGGGTCATTTCTGGTTCAAGGTTCCCATTCGCAGCGACCTGGGGCTGCTCTTCGGGGCCTCGGGCCTGCTGCTGCTCTCCAGCCTGGGGATCGGGCTGTTCGCCTCCACGATGGCGAACACGCAGCAGGAGGCTTTCCTGACGGTGGTTTTCACCATGCTTCCCACAATATTCCTCTCCGGTTTTTTCTTCCCCATCGAGGCCATGCCGCGCTTTCTCCAGTGGGTTTCCTATGCCATTCCACTGCGCTATTATCTTGTGATCATCCGGGCGCTGCTGTTGAAGGGGGTGGGCGCCTCGGCCATCCAGTCCCAGCTTATCGCGCTGGCTCTCTTCGGTGTGATCATCATGACCGCCGCCGCGCTGCGTTTCCGCAAGCGGTTGGATTGATATTTCCTTACAAGGAGCAAGAATGCATCCTCGACGTCCCCCGGTCCCTGTGATTATCATACTTCTGCTTGCCATCCTGGTGGGCGGGTATTATGCCCTGCGGGCCTTTCAGAAAGGTTCGAACGGCGCGCTGACCGCCTCCGGCAGTATCGAGGCGACCACGATCAATGTCTCACCTGAGGTCTCCGGCAGGGTGCTGGAGGTGCTCGCGGCGGAGGGCGACAGCGTGACGGCAGGCGCGCCGCTGCTCAAGCTGGATGGAAGCCTGCTGGCGGCCCAGCGTGAGGCCGCTGCCACTGCCGTGGAATCAGCGCGCGCCGCGCTGCTCACGGCGCAAACCAACTATGACCTTGCCGCCCGGAACGCCCTGGCCAAACAGCAGGCCTCCCAGGCCTCGGACTGGCGTTTCTCTGCGCCGGACGAGTTCAACCAGCCTGCCTGGTACTTTGACCAGGCCGAGCAAACCCGTGCGGCCCAGACGGAACTTGATGCGGCTGCTCAGGCGCAAAAGGATGCGGAGACGGACCTGTCAAAGGTGACCTCCGATCTGAACAACGCTGATTTCCTCAAGGCTGCCGGACGACTGGCGGATGCCCGCGCCGCCTTTCTGGTTGCGGATATGGTCAAGACCAACGCGGATTTTGCCGCCGAGGGCGGCGGACTGCAAAGGGCCGCCGACGCATCCTATAACGCAGCCCTGGCAGAACTGCGCTCCGCCCAGGATGACTACAATGCCATGCTTTCCTCACAAGCGGCGCGGGCAGTGCTGAATGCGCGCGGCAGGGTGGCCGCCGCGCGGCAGCGGTATGACGCTGCTTCCGCCCGGCTGCTGAGCCTTCAGACCGGCATGGATTCATCTCCGGTGGTACTGGCCTCACGAGCATTGGATCAGGCGCGCAGTGTGGTGGCTCAGGCCGAGGCCAACCTTGCCCTGCTGGATGTCCAGATCGGGAAATTGACCGTCCTGGCTCCGATGGACGGGGTGGTACTGGCCCGTAATGTGGAACCGGGTGAATTCGTCCAGCCCGGCGCGATCGCTCTCAACCTTGGCATGCTCAGCAACCTGACCATCACGGTCTATGTGCCTGAAGACCGCTACGGGGAGATCTCCCTGGGCCAGCAGGCGGAAGTGACCGTGGATTCCTGGCCGGGTGAGACATTCAGCGGCGCGGTGATCCTGATCGCAGACCAGGCTGAATTCACCCCGCGCAACGTCCAGACCGTGGAGGGCCGCAGCAGCACCGTCTACGCCGTCAAGCTGAGCGTTTCCGACCCGAATGGCCACCTTAAGATTGGGATGCCGGCGGATGTGATCTTTTCCACAGGCGGCTGAGAGAAGGCCTTATGCGTTTTGGATCCTTTCCCTGCCAAATATCCCTGATTTGCGGCCTGGTACAGCGGGGACCGGTCAATGCAAGCCCGACAGGCTGCGGATGAAATCGAGCATTGGATGAAAGAGCTGATTTCCGCCAATCAACTGTTTCGCTACTTCGGCCCCGTCCACGCCGTGGATGGGATCAGCCTGCATATCCCTCCCGGCGAGATCTACGGGTTGGTGGGTTCGGATGGTGCAGGCAAGACCACCACCATGCGCCTGCTGGTCGGGGCGCTGCTGGCCGATTCGGGAGAGGCCTCCATCTGCGGCTGGGATGTGCGCAGGCAGGTGGAGCAGGCCCGCGCGAATATTGGCTATCTCTCCCAGCGCTTTTCCATGTATGAAGACCTCACTGTCCTGGAGAACATCCGCTTCTTTGCCGAGGTGCGGGGGCTGAGCCGCTCCGACTGGCTGCCGCGTTCGCTGGAGATCCTGGATTTTGTGGGTCTGGGGGACTTCCGGGAGAGGCCGGCCGGGCAGCTCTCCGGCGGAATGAAGCAGAAGCTGGGACTGGCGGCCGCGCTCGTCACCAAACCGCGCGTCCTGATGCTGGACGAGCCCACCACGGGGGTGGACCCCGTTACCCGCCAGGACTTCTGGCAGCTCGTGATCCGGCTGGCCTCCGAGGGTACACCGGCGGGCAAGCGCGGCGAAGAAGGCGTCTCGGTCCTGATCTCCACTCCCTACATGGATGAAGCCTCACGCTGTCACCGTGTGGGGTTTATGAAGGCCGGAAAGATCATAGCCGAGGATTCGCCCTCTGCGCTGCGGGCGCGGCTTGCAGACCGCGTGTTGGAACTGCGCGGCGAGCCCATCAACCTGCTGCGGCACATGGCCCATCAGGACCCGGGGGTCGAGGATGTCGCAGCGTTTGGCGACCGGCTGCACCTGAGGGTGGAGCCCGGGCAGGCGGAGGCCGTGCTGGGGCGCCTGCCGGGGAGCGTCCAATCTGCGGGCGGACGTGTAATCGATCTGCGCCGCACCCCTCCCGCATTGGAGGATGTCTTCATCGCTTTATCGGAGAACACCAATGAGTGAGGCGGTCATCTCTGTACATGATCTGACCCGCCGTTTCGGCGATTTTGTGGCCGTGGACCACATCAGCTTCGACGTGCAGGCAGGAGAGGTGGTGGGATACCTGGGACCGAACGGTTCCGGCAAGACCACCACCATCCGTATGCTGTTGGGGATGCTGCGTCCCAGCGAAGGCAGCGCGACGGTACTCGGCTATGATGCCTTTCGCGAATCCGAGCAGGTGCGGGCCCGGGCAGGGTATATGTCGCAAAAGTTCGCCCTGTACGATGACCTGACGGTCCTTGAGAACATGTCGTTCTATGGCGGCGTTTACGGAATCACGGATCCGAAGCACATCCAGCGAACGCTGGAGAAGGTGGGCCTCAAAGGCCACGACTCCGAACTGACGCGCTCGCTTCCGGCAGGCTGGCGGCAGAGGCTGGCGCTCGGGATCGCAACCGTCCACGAACCGAGGCTGCTCTTTTTGGATGAGCCCACCTCGGGCGTGGACCCGACTGCCCGGCGCGCCTTCTGGGACCTGATCTATGAGATGGCAGGGTCAGGCGTGACCATCCTGGTCACCACGCATTATATGGATGAGGCGGAGTACTGCGAGCGCGTGGGGGTGATGCGCGGCGGCCGGCTGCTGGCGATGGATACCCCCACCAATCTGAAGCGGCTGGTGGTACAGGGGGAGGTCTGGGAGGTGTTCGTACAACCCCTGGAGAAAGGCCTGGAGGCTCTGTCCGCAGTTCCCGGCGTTCTACGGGTCGGCCTGGCCGGGGACCACCTGCGGACGATCAGCCAGGGGCCTTCGCGTGAAGAACTGGAGAGACACCTGCTTGGCTCCGGAGTCGAGGTCCAGGGGATCGAGCGCGGCGAGCCAACGCTGGAGGATGTGTTCCTGGCGCTTGCAAAGGATTAACTCACCTCGCGTACAATATTCCGAGGGTCCGGCCATTTGAATCAGCCTGCCGCCAGAACGTATGGGAGTGCGCGTGGTGTCGGGTTAAAAAAAGTCCCGAGGGAGGGCTGGTATGGCCAGCCGCCCTCGGGAGGGGTCCCGCGTTCCATAGATCACTGGCTCACGGTTTCGGGCGGGATGACCACGGCCATGATCAGGTAGGCGACAAGGATGCCCGGTCCGGTCAGGAAGAAGGCCAGAAGGAACATCAGCCGCACGACGGTCGGGTCAATGCCCAGGTATTCCCCCAGGCCTGCGCACACGCCGCCCAGCATGGTGTTGCGGGTGCTGCGCGTGAGGGTTCTGTAGGTCTCGTTCATCGGATTCTCCTTTCTTCAGCTTTGTATCCATTTACGCAGCCCGGTCGTCAGGGTTGCATAAAAAAAGACCCCCGGCACGTATGGCACCGGAGGTCCGTCCCTCCTCGCGCAGATTATTTCAACCTGCGGCCCTCAAAAAAATTGGCGGCGGCCGCATAGAGCAAAAAGAGCCCGATCAGGATGAAAAACACCGCCTGAAGCCCCAGGAACCTGTACTGGATCGCCCCGAAAGCGCAGAAAAGCAGACCCACCAATCCGTAAAAGGTGGCATTGCGCATGTAGGCGGAGGCGGCTCTTTGAGACTGAAGCAGGCTGCGCGCCTCGAAGAGCATCCTCTGCCGCACCTTCCCCTCGTGGCGGTCCCGGCAGGAAAGGACCTCCTCCACCTCCGTGGCGCAGGCCTCGCAAAGGCCTCGCTGGCAGTATTTGCACAGGCCGATCGCTTCTTTTTCAGGATGGTAGTAACATCTCATCGTGAGTTCTAATATGGGACATGGAACCAAAAACCAGCCGGGAAGAGTGATCGAGCCCGTATTTTTATCGGTTTGATGAGGCTCAGCCCGATTTTTCCAGCGGATGTCTTAGAACCGTTTTTAATCTGGAAGGGTCGGCCTTGCGCGGGTCTCCCAGATAGATTTCGTGGTGCCTGCCGTTCGGGCCGGTGCGGTCGCGAAAGCCGTGCTCAGCTGCGAACCTGCGCAGTGCCTCGATGGTGGCCGGCTCGGTGGAATACGGCCCGATGTGCATGGCCTGCACGCACAGCCCCTCCTCGAAATCCGCCAGGCGCAGTCCCGGGAGGGCCGGTGAATCGCCGCGCTTCTTTTTCACCTGCTCCAGTCCCTCCGCGAACAGGTCGGGTGTAATGACCGGGGGTTGGAGGATCATGAGCGTATAGAACCAGTTATCCTTCACGTTCAGGTCGAAGACGCCATCCTCCACCCACCAGAGGCCCTCCAGCGCCATGACGGGGTAGTCGATGGCGTCCGCTCTGCGCTTCTTTAACATGAATTTCAGGGTGTAGGCGATGCTGTAGAGCGCCTGCGTGGCCTGCTCGAAACCGGGGGAATCGCCCGGGGCTTTGCCCTTCTCGATGGCCCCATCGATCATGGCGAATTGAAAGCGGGGGATCGTCAGGATGCCGGGTTTTTGCGGCGGCTGGTAAAAGGCCTTTAGTTCCTTTTTCAAGTCCAGGGTTTTCATGCTGCCCTCCGTGGATGAACTTCGTTCAGAGGCCCCGGGTCGGAGTCAAGACTGTAGTATTCCTGGAATCATAAACATGCACACTGCCCAAAGCAAAGATCCTGATCCGAGAATCCCAGAGCGTATTCATATTATAGAACACCAGTTCTTATTTTTCAATAGGCCCGCGCTGGATGGAGTCGCGGCCGAATCTGGCGTGCAGTTCGTCGATCACTTCCTGGACCCGGCGCGATCTTTCTGCGTCTTCATCCCACAGGCCCAACTGGCGCAGGGGCGTTCCCAATCCGCTGATGCCCACGCCGATCAGGCGCACCGCCTGATGCGGCCGCCGGACGGCCTTCAGCAGAGCCAGCGCAGCCCTGGCAAGCTCTTCCTCGCTCTGGGTGGGCTGGGGGAGGGTGGACTGCCGGGTGAGGGTGGTGAAATCCGGCCAGCGCAGCTTAATCTTGACGGTCCTGCCGGCCAGGTCGTTTTTGCGCAGCGATCTTCCCACCTCAGCCGAGAGTTCACGCAGGGTCTTTTCCAATTCCCGGTCATCGCTCACGTCGCGGACAAAGGTGACTTCCTGGCTGATGGATTTGGTCTCGTGCTCGGTAATGATCGGGCGCTCATCGATGCCGCGCGCATGCCGGGAAAGGTCCCGTCCGTTCTCGCCAAAACGACGTACAAGGTCGGCCTCAGGCCAGCGGGCGATATCCCCCACGGTGCGCATGCCCAGCTCCGCCAGCCGCGCTTCGGTCTTGGGACCCACGCCCCAGAGCATGTCGGCTGGAAGCGGGGCCAGGAAGGCAGCCTCCTGGCCGCCCGGGACGATGGTCAGCGCGAAGGGCGGACCGATCTCCTTTTTGTCCCGGTTCTTTCGGGCGCCTTTCTTCCCCACCTCTGTGGCGATCTTGGCGACCAGCTTGTTGGAAGCGATCCCGATGGAACAGGGCAGGCCCAGATCATCCCGGATGCCCTGCTGGAGCCTGCGCGCCAGAGTCTCTGCCTCACCCATCCCTGAAATATCCATGAAGGCTTCGTCGATGGAGATCTGTTCCACCTGTGGGGTCACATTCCGCAGCTTTTCCATGACCTGCTGCGAGGTCTCGCGGTACAAGCGATGCCTGCCGGGAACGATGATAAGGCCGGGGGCGAGCCTCAAGGCGCGTGACATGGGCATGGCAGCATGGATGCCCAGCGCCCGGGCGGCATATGAACAGGAAGCCACCACGCCGCGCTCCTCGGGACGACCTCCGACCGCAAAGGGCCGGCCGCGCAGAGCGGGATTCTGGTTCTCCTCCACGGCGCAGAAGAAGGCATCCAAATCCAGGTGCAGGATGATGCGGGCCATTGGGGATATTATAACCATCAACTTTTTGCCCGGTTTTACTGCCGGGAATCACCATGAAATTGTATTGAATCTATGCCGGGGAATGCTTATACTATTTGTGAAATAAGTGCGTGGGTCAGAAGAAAGAGGAGAATCATGGTTCGCAGATACCGTTTCCTTCTCGTGGTCCTCGTTACGGTAGCCTCGATGTTGTTCCCCCGCTCCGGAATCCAGAGCGCCCCGGTGGCCCATGCGGCCGCTTATGCGGACTGGGCATCCTTCGTCATGGATGTGACCGTTCCGGATGGGACCATCGTCGCCCCCAATACACCTCTCACAAAAACCTGGCGTCTGAGGAATATCGGCACGGTCACCTGGACCACCGCCTATTCCCTGATGTACGTGAACGGCGACCAGTTGAGCGCGCCCTCCTCGGTGAACCTGCCGAATGATGTTCCGCCGGGGGGAACCGTGGATGTGTCGGTGCAGATCGTCAGCCCGGCGTACCAGGGGCATTTCCGCGGCAACTGGATGCTGCGGAACGCCGCAGGCGCGCCCTTTGGCATCGGCACGACCGCCAGCAGCGTCTTTTGGGTGGATATCAATGTCCGGCCGCCGTATATCACGGCCTTTGACTTTACCCAGAACATCTGCACCTCCGCGGTGTGGGTCTATAACGGCGGTCCGATCCCCTGCCCGACAAAGCCCGAGAAGATCCCTTACGGCTATGTCGAGAACGTGGGCGATCCGATCCTGGAGAATGGGACCGCCGCCGGAATGCCTGCCCTCCTGACCGTGCCGCAGAACAAGAGGGATGGCGTCATCATGGGGATCTACAATATCCCCCAGATCACGGTCGGTGACCGCTTCCAGGCGTTGGTCTCCTGCCAGTACGGCGCGGTCAATTGCTATGTGAGCTTCGAACTGCACTACCTGACGCGCTCCAACAGCCTGGTCACGATCTGGAAGTTCCGCGAGAAATACGATGGTCTGTTCTACCGGGCGGATATCGACCTGAGCCGCCTCGCTTATATGCGGGATATCCGTCTGGTGCTGGTGGCTTCGGCCGCAGGCCCGGCCACGGGGGACCTGCCCCTGTGGGTGGCGCCGCGCATCGCCCGCCCGGTCTCGGATGCGATCATCATGACGCCCACCGTTCCGTATTTCCCGCCGACCTCGACCCCGCCGGTGATTGCCACGACCCCGCCCTCCATCACGGTCACGCCGGGAGGCCCCACTCCCACACTCGTACCCGCGACCGGCTGCGACAGGGCGGAGTTCGTCCAGGACTTAAGCGTCCCGGACGGCAGCTCGATCGCCCCGGGGGCTTCCTTCACCAAGACCTGGCGGCTGCGCAATGCCAGCACCTGCGTGTGGACGCCTTCATACAGCCTGGTCTTCGTCAGCGGAGACCAATTGGGCGGCCCCATCTCGACGCCCCTGACCTCCAATGTCAACCCCGGGGAAACGGTGGACCTCTCAGTGAACCTGAAAGCGCCAACGGACGGCGGCAGCTACGCAGGCTACTGGATGCTGCGGAATTCGACCGGCGGCTTCTTCGGGATCGGTTCCGGCGGCGACAAGCCCTTCTGGGTGAAGATCTCGGTGCTGAGCGCCAGCCTGCCCACCAACTATGATTTTGTATCCAACCTTTGCAGCGCGACCTGGTACAGCGCGGCCGGCAACCTTCCCTGCCCCGGCACCGACGGGAGCGCCTCGGGCTTTGCCTTCCGGGTGGACCAGCCTCAGCTCGAGACCGGCGTGACAGACTCGCGGGCTGCCATCCTGGCAGGACCCCAGGCCGTGGACTACGGATATGTGCTGGGCATCTATCCTCCCATGGCAGTGATGGCCGGCGACCGCTTCCGCTCCACCATCAGCTGCCAGAACGGATCCACAGCCTGTGATGTATTCTTCCGCCTGGATTACCAGATCGATAACGGGCCCATCAACACCCTCCAGGCATTCCATGAGCGGCATGAGGGCCTGACTTACAACATCGATGTGGACCTGGCCTCCCTGGCGGGCATGAACGTCAAGTTCATCCTGACGCTGCTCTCCAACGGTTCACCAGCAGGCGATCGCGCTCTGTGGGTGGGTCCGCACATCTACCGGCCCGGCGGCTTCGGAGGCGGCACCCAATCTGTGCCCACGAGCACACCCACTTCCCTGCCGACCCTGACGCCCACCGTGACCCTGGCTCCGACCGAGGTGGTCCCGCCCACGGAGACTCCCACCCCGCTTCCTCCCACCGAGACGCCGACACTCGAGCCACCGCCCACCGAGACGCCTCTCCCCACCGATACCCCTGCCACACCTTGATCGATACGCAAGCATGGGAATGACCGCAGATGGCGGTCATTCCCATGCGACTGCCCCTATATATGGCGTTTTCCCGCCAATTTGCCCCCATTAAAAATATTGAAAAAATCCTTAATAATAGTTATACTTGGTGATGGCGCATAGTCGAACCTTGGAACTTTTTTGCCTGCAAGGACGTTATTCAGCAGGTATCTAGAAGGAGGAGCCATGATTTCTCGCAAAAGTTTGTTTTCGCTAATCCTACTGGCAGCCCTGGTTTTGTCGTTGGTCCCGGCGGCGGTCCTTGCCCGGCCCGCGGCCGCATCTTCCTATTGTGATTGGGCCCAGTTCGTCGCCGATGTGACCGTCCCGGACGGCACGCGCTATGCCGGGGGCACCGCCTTCCAGAAGACCTGGCGGTTGAAGAACATCGGTACCTGCACATGGACCACCGGTTACTCGCTGGTGTTCGACAGCGGCGACCGCTTCGGCGCGCAGGACGTGAACTTCCCCATCAATGTAGCCCCCGGCCAGACCGTGGACCTGACCCTGAACATGACCGCTCCCGCCAATAACGGCAAGTACTTCAGCTATTGGCGGCTGCGCAATGCCTCGGGCGTCATCTTCGGGATCGGCTCCACCGCCAACAAAGCCTTCTGGGCCGAGATCAACGTTTCATCTGGCGGCAGCAGCGGCGTGGCCTATGACTTTACGGCCAACGCTACGAGCGCCAAATGGTCCAGCGGTGCGGGCGCCCTTACCTTCCCCGGGACGGACGGCAGCGCCAGCGGCTTTGCGTTGACCCAGAGCGCACCGAAATACGAGAGCGGCGTGACCTTCCCCCAGGCGGGGATGCTCTTCGCGCCGAACAATGTCAATAATGGCTACATCCAGGCTGTCTATCCGGCTTTCCGCGTTCAGAACGGCGACCGCTTCCAGACCACCGTCGGATGCGAGATCAACGCCACTTCCTGCTATGTGGCCTACCGGCTCGATTACCAGATCGGCGGCGGCCCGGTCCGCACCTTCTGGACCTTCCGCGAGAAGTACGAAGGCTGGACCTATGCCGCCAACCTGAACCTGAGCTCGCTGGCCGGGAATGATGTGACTTTCATCCTGGTGATCTCGGCCTATGGTTCGCCCACCGGTGATCGCGCACTGTGGGGCAACCCGGTGATCGCCCGCACCGGCGCCACACCGCCACCCACCGTCACCGGCACGCCGCCGACTCCCACCCCGACCAAGCCGGTCCCTGCGGCATGCGACCGGGCTCTCTTCATTGCGGATGTGACCGTTCCGGATGGCACCAGCCTGGCTCCCAACTTCACCTTTACCAAGACCTGGCGGCTGAAGAATGTGGGCAGCTGCACCTGGACGAAAGATACCTACAAGCTGATGTTTGACAGCGGCGAGAAGATGAGCGGACCGGACCTGGCCCCGATGCCAGTGAATGTCCCGCCCGGCTCCACTGTGGACATCACCGTGACGCTCACCTCACCCAACACCGCCGGCAGCTACCGCGGTTACTGGAAATTCCAGAACGGCAGCGGCGTTCCGTTCGGGATCGGCGTGGGCGGAACCAAAGCCTGGTGGGTGGATATCAAGGTGGCCGGCACCGGCATCGTGCCCTCCACTGCGACCCCCACGGTTACAATGACCACCGCCGCACCCTCGGCGACTCCCACGTTCACCGTAACTGTTGCTCCGTCCGCCACACCGACGGTCACCAACACACCCGGCACGCCCGCGCCCTGAGCGGGCTCCATAAAGACGAAAGGGCCCGGTCGCAGAGACCGGGCCTTTTTTTCCATGCTTATGTCTCACGAGCGACCCACCCTCCTGCTTGCGGATGACGACCCCACCATCGCGGACAGCCTGGCTCCCTTCCTGGAGCGGGCCGGGTTCCATGTGCTGGTCGTTCCCGATGGCGCCGCCGCGCTTGAGAAGATCCAGTCTCATAAGCCCGACCTGATCATCCTGGACGTACTCATGCCGCGCATGGACGGACGCGAGGCGCTGCGCCGCCTGCGCCGCATGGACCTCTCCACCCCGGCGATCCTGCTCACACAGGTGGGGGAGGCCTCCGAGCGCGCCCTGGCGCTGGAGGAGGGCGCGGACGATTATCTCAACAAGCCCTTCAACCCGCATGAGCTGCTGGCGCGCATCCGCGCCGTGCTGAGGCGCGCCCGACCCGGAGGCCGCTCGCTTTCCACCTCCTGGCTCCTGACCTCCGGCAGCCTTGTCCTGGACCGCCGGGCAAGGCGCGCCACCCTTGAAGGCTCGACCCTTGATCTGACCCCAAAGGCCTTCGCGGTCCTCGAATACCTGATGATCCATCCGGATGAGGCTGTGCAGCGGGAACGCCTGCTGGAGGCTGTTTGGGGTTGGGAATACCCGGCGGGGACGCGCACCGTGGATACGCGGATGGCCGAACTGCGCCGCGCCCTGGGCGATGACCCTGCTGAACCGCGATTTATCGAGACGATCCCCGGAGAGGGCTACCGGTTCATTGCCGAGATCCAAGGGGAAGGGTGAGATGCAGAAGCGAACCTGGCTCGTCCTCCTGTTGATCTCCCTGCCTGCCATCCTGGGGGCGATCGCCTCGTTCCTGGTGCAGGCCTGGGTCCACCCGGTGCCCCTGCTGGTCTTCAAGGTCGATATCGGCATGACGGCCTTCATTGCAGGCTGTTTCATCACTCTGCTTTTCGCCGCGGCGGCCGCCGCCGCCCACCGTTCCGGGGCGCTCGCCCGGAGCAAATCGGCTCAATCCCTGACAGAAATGGAGCGCGGCCAGCGGCGCTTCCTCCGCCGCCTCGACCACGAGATCAAGAATCCCCTCACCGGCCTCCAGGCGGCGCTGGCGAACGTGCGCGAATCCACCTCCGAGGCGGAGCGCAGGCGGGCCGCCGAGAATGCGGGACGCGCCGTCGAGCGGCTGACCCGCCTGCTGGGTGACCTGCGCAAGCTGGCGGACCTTGAAGAGCGCGGCCTGGAGCACCTGCCGGTGGATATCCCCGAGGTGCTGCAGGATATCGTCTCGGCGGTCGGTTCGCTGCCGGCCTACCAGGCACGAAGCGTCAATGTGCTGATTGGACGAGTCCCCTGGCCTTTCCCTCCGGTCATGGGAGATCGGGACCTGTTGGGGCTGGTGTTCTACAACCTGATCGAGAATGCGTTGAAATTCACCTCTCCGGAGGAATCCGTGGAATTACGCGCCCTGGAAGATGGGCGCGCCATCGTTGTGGAGGTGGCGGATTCCGGGGCGGGTATCCCGGCGGAGGACCTGGAGCGCATCTTCGAGGAACTCTATCGCGGCGTGAATGCCCGCGGCACCGATGGCAGCGGGCTGGGGTTGGCGCTCGTCCGCCGGATCGTTGCCCTGCATCACGGGCAGGTGGATGTCCGCAGCCGGAACGAGGCCCCGCGCGGAACCGTGTTCACGGTGCGCCTGCCCGTCTCCCGCCGCCCGCGCGCCTAGTTGAACAACCATCCTGTGTTACAGAATTGCCACGCGCCGGTTGCAGGCTTGTAACAGCGCCGGAGTATAAAGAATGTGTGCGGAAAGGATGCACACATGCGAACCATCCCATTTGATGAAGAAGCCCTGATCCGTTCAGCCCAGCGGGGCGACCTGGAAGCCTTCAACCAGATCGCCCTGGCCTATCAGGATTTCCTGTTCCGTACGGCGGTGAACATCCTCGGGGATGCTGACGCCGCCGAGGATGCCGTTCAGGAAGCCCTGATCTCGGCGTTCCGCAGCCTGCGCTCCTTCCGCGGGAGCCTCCTGCGCGGCTGGTTGGCACGCGTGTTGGTGAATGCCTGTTACGACCAACTGCGGCGCCAGCGCCGCCATCCGGTGATCCCGCTGGACCGGGCTGATGAATACGACAATGATATGGACGCGGGTCCCTGGCTGGTGGATGGAGCCCGGCTGCCTCACCAGCAGGCAGAGGACCACGAACTTCAGCGCCTGCTCATGGATGGACTGCAAGACCTCCCGCCGAACTACCGGGCCGCTGAAGTACTGGTGGATGTGGAAGACCTCTCCTATGAGGAAGCCGCCGGCATCCTGCATGTCCCGGTTGGGACTGTAAAAAGCCGGGTGGCGCGCGCCCGCATGGCCCTGCGGAAAACCCTGGCGCAGCATCCCGCCCTGCTTCCCTGGGGATCGCAGGCCGCGAAGGTGAGTCTGGAAGATTACGTCTGAAGGATCGGAAACTGGATCTCGTTGACTGCTCCAGGGATGGAACCGGTGCGCCCATCCCTGCTATACTCCAGATCACGGAAATAAATATCGCAATGCTGAAGACACTGACTCGCCTCCTGCCGCTCCTGCTCCTTCTTTTCACCGCCGCCTGCGGGACCTTCCAGATGCAGGTCATCACCAACCCCACAGCGATACCCTCGCCCACGCCGCTGCCGCCGGAGGTCACCCCTGCCTTTGCCTCTCCACAGCTTTGCGGAGGTTTCCCTTATGAAACTTCGCTGCCCGCGGACCCTGATGACCCTCACAGCTACATCGGCCACCACTATAACGACCTGGACTTGCCCGCCGGCCTGGAGTTTAATGCGGGGGGCGTGATCACAGAAGACCTGCTCTGGCAGTGGGTCAGCCGCCCCGGCTTCGACATGCAGTTCCTCTCGAAGATCAACTGCCGCAACCAGGACGGCTCTCCTTACAATACCGTCATGGATGCGATATGGATCCCACGCCCGGAAGGGCATTATGACCGCACAGGCCTGTGCGCGCCCCTTCCGGACGCCAGCCCCGTCATCGTCTTCGGCATCTACAACCCCAACCAGCCGCCCGAGGTCCTGAATGGGATCGCAGGGTGGAAGATGTTCGGCCTGAACTTTGGCCAGCGGGTCAACCTTGAAACCTTGAAGTTCGAGCCCCTGCCGTTGGAAAAGCTGGAGTGCATCTACATCGTCAGCGGGTTGGGAAGTTGATTCTCTGGAGACAAGCATGAAGAGCGCTTTGTTCCTGTTCCTGGTCGTGGCATTGATGCTGGCGGGCTGCGGTACGCTTGAGATCAGCATTGATAAGACTCCCACTCCCGAAGCCCCTGCCGGGCCTCCACTCCCCACGGAGATCCCCGAGCTTTCCATGTCCTCCTCTTCCGAGGAGATCCAGCGCGCCATGCTGGTCAGCGCGACCCACTGGCAGACCATCTTTCTGGATGGGGTGGTGACCTGGTATGACCCGACCGGCAGCGGCCAGCCTCCGCAGAGTTTCCACCAGCAGGTCTGGATCGACCAGATCAACTTCCGCTTCCGCTACCTGAGCGGCCCCGCGGAGGGCGAGGCGGAGACCTATCGCACCTCGGACGGCACCACCATCCTGGAGATGAACCTGATCACCGGGCAGTCCCAGACTTCGCCCATGCCCTCCTTCGCCCGGAATCATCCGCAGTTCGTCCCCACCCTTTCCCCGGAAACGGCACAGCCTCAACCCTTGTGGGGGCAGATGGGTTCGCCCCTCGGCGAACTGGCCTACCCCTCCGATTTTGCGCAGGGAACCGGCGCGTTCGTCCCGGTCTCCATCGAGCGCATCCACGGCCGCCCGGTCATCGCCGTGGAGTGGACCTACAAGGATAACGACCTGCCCTCCTTCAAGGCCGGGCTGGACATGGATACGGCGGTCATCCTGAAAATGGAGAACTACGGCAAGGGCGGTGGCAGGGATGTGACCGGGCTGTTGGAGGTGGAACAGGTGGTCTTCGATGAGCCCCTGGTGAACTCCCTCTTTGGCATCCCCGCCGCCACGCCGCGATTCAGCGATATCACCGGCAGACCGCTTGGCGAGCAGGAACCTGCCCCTCCGCTTGCAGCCGGGAGGGACCCGCTGGGCGACCTTTACTTCTTCACCCTGCCGCACAAGCAGGGCGGGGCCGCGCAGTTGGTACGCCTGCCCGGTTCCTGCTCGGCGGGGATCGCGGCCTGCCCCACGCCCGAAATCCTGAACACCCCGTTCCCCCTCAACTTCAGCCTGAGCGAATTGAGATGGTCGCCCGACGGCAAATGGGGCGCACTCGCTTATCCGGATAATCCTGAGGGGACCCCCACCAAACTGTTCCTGGTGGACCCCGCCGCGAAGACCTGGACGCCTCTGGCCTCATTCCCCTATATTGATCCGCCGTTCTGGTCACCGGACGGCACCTGGCTGGCCTTCCGCCAGCAGGATGGACGGGGCGGCGAGGATGTGTATGTAGTCCACCGCGACGGCACCGAACTAAAGAACCTGACGGCCAGCGGCAAGCTCCCGCCTGAAGGTCGTCCGTACGTGATGGATGGTTGGCTCACCGAGAACATCGTGGTCCGCTCGGCAATGCCCGGCGATACCGGCTCGTATTACCTGATCCGCGCCTCGGATGGAGCGGTGCGGCCCATTTTCCAGAATATGCCGGCGAAGGATACCTTCTTCCCCTCCTCTGACGGCCGCTTTCTGGCCTATGACAGTTATGACTACGATACGCAGAAGCATGTGCTGCAGATGGTCGAGCCGGATGGGGCCCACCCGGTGGACCTGGCCACCTTTTCCGGAGGCAGCCTTTACCCGATTATCTGGTCGCCGGATAACTCGCGCGTCGCCTTTGTATATTACACCGCCTTCGCCAGCGGAACCCCCAGCGCGGATGTGTACCTGGTGGGCAGGGACGGACGCAACCTGACCCAGGTCTATCGCGGCATGACCATCGGCCGCATCCTGTTCTCACCGGATGGTAACTATCTCATGATCGAGGATGTCGATTCGCCCACCGGCGGACACCTGTTCATTGTGGAACTATCCACGCTCAGGTCGCACATGCTGCAAGCCCCCGGCCTCTCGCTGGATACCAACTGGTACGCCCCCTCCTGGCGCCCGGCGGAATAATGATCGAAATGCCGCTGCGATCCGCCGAGCCGGCATCAAGCCGGTGTCGGCGACATCCGTCCCACGAGGGACGGATGGGTGCCCGCAAAGCAACCCTAAAAGGTGAGATGAAAAAAAGAGCGGCGTAAAGATCAGGGAAAGAAATTCGTCTCATCCTGTTTCAGATGAGATGGCATCAAAAAAACGCCCTCTATCAGGGCGTTTTTTTGATCTGATAGGTTGATCTTGGTTCTTCAATAAAAGCCAGTTGCCTGGCCCTGGGCTTTTCACTGCCTGGCGTAATTGCATAATTGGCGATCAACGCTTCTATCATGGGATGGCGAAGTTCTTCGGTCGCCCCAACATGATAATAATGCTCCCTTGTAAAAATGTGAAACCCGTTCGAGGCCCATTTTTCTTCAACCTGTTCATTCGTCCGAAATTCATTGCTGTGCCATGTGGATAGAATGAATTTGCAGGGAAGCTGCGCAAGCGCTGCCGCAAGATTTTCTTCATCCTGTTTTGACCACGAATTGAAATAGTCGGTGTGACGACCCGCGTAAGGTGGATCCGCATAAACAAAGTCATACGCTGACGCTTCAGCCAGCGTATCCATGAATCCGGAAACTCTGAATTCCCAGTCAGAAGCCCAGATTAGAAGGGCAATATTGTTAAGCTGATTCACGATCTTGGTAATGTAGGCAGGCGAGAATCGCTCAACCTTCTGACAGAAAGGAACATTGAATTTTCCCGACCTGTTGAAACGCATGACGCCATTAAAACATGATCTGTTTAAGAACAGAAAATCCAAAGAACCGGGGTTTTCGTTAAAACGTTCCCGAACTTCATAATAATAAGCTTCTCCAAGTGCCTTCAATTTGGCTCCCTGCTCTGTAAGATACTCTCGCGCGGATTGGGGAGTAAGGAGTTTGGATTGAATATCCTTGTAAAACCGGATGATGTGTATATTCGAATCGCAGAGCAATGCACGTCCGGGTCGAATGTTTAGCGCAACTACACAGGACCCGCAAAAAGGTTCGATCCAACGACCCTCAGGCAGGTCGCCTGCCAGCCGGGCAATCTCATGAACGATTTTCGTTTTAATGCCCTGGCATTTTAATGGTGGGACAAAAGGAGCGGAACTCATTCAGCCTCTTCTCCATCCGCATCTTCCTCGTCGCCCTCGTCCAGCTCTGCGATTTCTTTCTCATGTTCGCGCAGATTGTTGACTCCGCGTTTTTTATATTCCAAATAGGTTTTTAAGTTGAAATAGGGACGCTCGATTTCGATTTCCTTTGCCATATCCCGGGTTAGATAAAACATCCAATAATCGTCATAGACTTCTTCTCCGAGGTTGGCAAAAGGTCCGATTCCGTCCATCAGATGGACAATGCCTGTGATTGACCCGATGTTCTTTGTGTTACCGCTCCCGGGCTGCGCCGCCGCAATTTTATACTTCGGCTGCACGAAGAATTGGAAATCCTTGATAACAGAAGGGATTGTGCTCAGGTTCTCCAGCGAGTAGATCCTTCTTTCATCTGCAACATCACCTGATTTTGAATAGATCACTCCCAGAACAAAATGGCCCTTGTACTGACTGTAAGGATATAAGACGTTCTTGGTGCTGTCGCGGTGACGGAAGTAACCCGTAAAGGCTCCGAGGGTCATTCCGTTTACTCGATTCGCATCAACCCGGTAAGTGCTCTTGATATCAATAGCGAATTTGTTTCCAGTCGTTCCTTCAATAAAAGTGATGTCTGGATAAAAATTCTGCTGAGGCGACAATTGTAGTTCAAACCCGTGTTGCTCTCCAAAATCGACAAACATCGGGAACAAAAGCAATTCCAGGACCTTGGATACAATTTTTGTATCGACAGAAATCGTATAGATGTGCCGGTAAATATCGATGAAGCCCTTGACGATCCAATCGCCTTCATGGGTTGCCACTGCTCCGGCAAATGATCTTATGTGAGCTTGCAGATTCTCCAGGAATTCATCTCTTTCCATCGGCTTGGGCCTCGTCAAACATAATCTCAAAGTTTATGTCAATTCTATCTCGAAGCTGATTGTTCGGTATTGCCGTTCCAGTTGCCTCACGACTACTCCCTCCTCCCCTTCGTCACGATCCGTATCGGCGTACCCAGGAACCCGTAGGCCTCGCGGATCTGGTTCTCCAGGTAGCGCATGTAGCTGAAGTGCATCAGGGTCGGGTCGTTGACGTAGATCATGAAGGTGGGCGGGTCGGAGCGCACCTGCGTGCCGTAGTACATCTTGAGGGCGCGCCCGGACTTTGAAGGGTGGGCATGCCGGTCCTGGGCATTATGGATCACCGCGTTGATCTTCGAGGTCGTCAGGCGTGCCAGCCGTTCCTCCTGTACCTGCAGGGCCAGCGGCAGCACCTGGTCCACGCGCTGCCCGGTCTTGGCCGAGATGAACAGGATCGGCACATAGGCCATGAAGTTCAGGTCGCGCCGGATCGTGCGCGTGAACTCCTCCATGGTGTAGGTGTCCTTCTCCACCAGGTCCCATTTATTGACCAGCACCACGCAGGATTTCCAGGCCTCCAAAATAAAGCCCGCGATGTGCGCGTCCTGGGCGGTGATGCCGGTCACCGCGTCGATCATCAGAATGGCGACATCCGCACGCTCGATGGACTTGAAGGACCGCAGCACGCTGAACTGTTCCACGCCCCGCTCAACCTTGCCGCGCTTGCGGATGCCTGCCGTATCGATCAGTGTGATCTCCACGCCGTCAAAGGTGATCTTCGTGTCCACTGAGTCGCGCGTTGTCCCGGCGATGGGGGAGACGATGGCGCGCTCAGCGCCCACCAGTTTGTTGAGCAGGCTGGATTTGCCCGCGTTGGGCTTGCCGACGATGGCGATCTTGACGGAGTCGTCCTCTTCATCCGCCTTCTGCGGCGCGAAGGATTCCACCAGCGCGTCCAGCAGGTCGCCGGTCCCGGTGCCGTGCAGCGCTGAGATGGGGTAAGGCTCACCCAGCCCCAGCTCGTAGAATTCTCCCGCGGCAGCCCGGCGTTCCGCGCTCTCGGCCTTGTTCACCACCAGGAAGATCGGCGGCCAGAAGGCGCCATCCGGCAGCTTTTTCTGCGAGCGGCGCAGGATCTCCGCCACCTCACGGTCCGGAGCCGTGACTCCCGTATCCCCATCGGTGAGCAGCAAAATGGCGTCCGCGTTCCCAATGGCGACCAGCGCCTGCGAGCGGATCTCCTGGATGAAATCCGCCGAGCCTGTGGAAAGGGGCGTCCTGCCGCCGTGGGAAGGGTCAATGCCGCCGGTGTCCACGATATCGAAGGCGCGCCCGTTCCACTCGGATTGGGCGAAGAGCCGGTCACGCGTAGTGCCGGGGGTGTCATCGACGATGGCGAGGCGCTCGCCTGCCAGCCGGTTGAAGAGCGTGCTTTTGCCCACATTGGGACGGCCCACGAGGGCCACGATGGGTTTTGTCATGGTGCCCCAATGATACCTTAGTACTCCATCCAAAACCTACGAGATCGGGTTCCGGAGGAACAGGCGTATCGCCTCCCGGCTCCTGTTCTGCAGGCTTTTTCCCTTTTGCAGCCCCTGCTTGAGGGAATAACTCAAAAAGCAACCCCTTGGAGGCGTATTATGGCGTCGGTGTGATTACAGGCGTGCTCTCCACGTGGGTGAGCGTCACCTCGATGGTGCCGGGGAGGATCGATTCGACCTTTACGTCTGCGATCAGGATCTCCACCCGCGGGCGCAGTTGGTGCGTTCCAGCGGGCAGCCCGGTGACATCCACCGTTACGCGGATATCCTGGCGCGTGAGGGTGTCGAGCAGTGGCAGCGGCCCCGAAACGATCACGTCCACGGTGCCGGGCAGGACCTGTGCATTCATCCCTGAGGGCAGCCCCACGATCTGGACGATTTCGTTGGAGAGGGTCAGGCTGCTCTGGATGGGGGTGATCCCGGCCTGGATCAGTACGGTCTGCTCGCCCACCACTGAGACGCCCGGCGGCAGGCTGAGCTCCAGACGGGTGGTGATGTCATCGCTGGCGTTTTGGAGGTCCAATGGGAGGGTTTCAACAATTCCCGGAAGCGCGGCCACCACTGTCGGATCGGCGGAATACACGGTGACAACGGGCGGCAGAACGGAGATATTGGACAGGCGGTAGCCGCTGGCAACCTGGCCGCGCACCACCACCTTGACCGCCAGGTCGCGATAGCCTCCCTGCTGACCCACCGGGAGGGTGACGTGTACGTTCTGCGGCGAGATGCTCAAACCCGTCACGGCCTCTCCGCTGTCATCCAGCACCTGAACCGGGAAGGATTCATCCACTCCCTCGCGTGCACCGTCCAGGCTGATGGACACGCGTGCCCTCACTGCCTGGTCCACTATGGACTTGGCTCCCGCCACCACCACCGAGTTGGGCTCCATGATCGCATCCCCGGCCTGGTAACCGATGGCCGGCTGCCCCGCCTGGGTGAGATCAACCTGGAGGGTCTTGGTCGCCAGCGGCTCCAGGGTCAAGGTCACCTGGGAGGGCGTCTTCGATACGATCCGGACCGGCCTTTCGGTGATCTGTATCTGGATGTTAACCTGGTGTTCGCCTTCGCCCAGCCCGGAAATATCCAGGATGGCG
>CAYMQX010000003.1:0-26785 GCA_964392495.1 uncultured Anaerolineaceae bacterium | reverse complement strand
CGCGCGCCAGCAGGAGGTCGATGCGCACCTTGCCGAGGGTCTTGCCGATCCAATCTGACATTCTGGGTCCCATTATAAAACAGTCGAGGGCTGGAATGCATCCTGCGTGAGTGTTAAAATGAAAACAAACCTTACCCGTCGAGGAGATTGTCATGTCATTCCAGGCTTATTTGGATAAAGTGGAAGAACTGACGGGGAAGACCCCCAGGCAATTCATTGCACTGGCGAAGAAAAAAAAACTGACCGAATACAAGGAAATCATCACATGGCTCAGGCAGGATTTTGGATTGGGATTGGGACATGCCCGGGCCATCGCTTATGTGATCCAGCATGGCCCCAAATTCACCGTGAGGCAGACTACCGGTCCGCACCAGGATGCATCGGATTTGCTGGAGCTGGATGGGACGAAGGCCAAAAAGAAGAAACCCATAAGGAAGACATCCAAATAAATGGGGCTGTTCCACGGAGGCGGAGGGCGCCCTGCTGGGGCGTGTATAATGGGCGGGTTGAGGAGCAGCATTGGAGAATCGTCTGGAAATCCGGATCGGTGAGATCCTGCGTGAGCGCGGGATGAAGCTGGCCACGGCAGAATCATGCACCGGCGGTCTGATCTCTGATCGCATCACCGACGTGCCGGGGTCGTCGGATTACTTCCTGGGTGGAGTGGTTTCCTATGCATACGAGGCCAAGGTGGGCGTACTGGGGGTTTCGTGGGATACGCTGCAGGCCTACGGCGCGGTCAGCCGTGAGACGGTGCTGGAGATGGCGCGCGGCGCGCGCCGGCTGCTGCAGTCCGACCTGGCGGTAAGTGTGAGCGGTATCGCCGGACCCGCAGGGGGATTGCCGGAAAAGCCTGTAGGCACCACCTGGATCGGGCTGGTGGCGCCGGACGGGGAATGGGCCCGCAAACATGTGTGGGAAAGCGACCGGCGCGGCAACAAGATTCTCTCTGTGGACGCCGCGCTGAAACTCGTCCTCGAATATTTGCAAGGCGAATTGAAGTGAAAACGGTGGCGGTCATTTCCGCCAATGCCGAATGGCGGGCAGTAAGGGAACTGCTGCCCGGACTGACGACCGAACGATCCCCTTTTGGTGAGTACGGCAGATTCCAAACGAAGGCGGGGGAGGTGACGCTGTTTCACGGCGGCTGGGGGAAGATCGCGGCCGCAGCCAGCGCGCAGTATGCGCTTGACCATTTCAGACCGGACCTGCTCCTTAACCTGGGGACCTGCGGCGGTTTTGCCGGGCAGATCGAGCGCGGGACCACCCTGCTGGTGGAGCGTACGCTGGTATATGACATCCTGGAGCAGATGGGGGATGGAGCGGAAGCGATCGCCCACTACTCGACTGCGCTCGACCTGGGCTGGCTGCCGGCGGAGCTTCCCCACCCGGTGAGGCGCGGGCTGCTGGTCTCAGCGGACCGCGACCTGCTGGCGGGGGATATCTCCATGTTGGCGGAAAAGTACGCCGCGGCCGCGGGGGATTGGGAATCGGGCGCGATCGCGTGGGTGGCAAAGCGGAACGGCGTGCGCTGCCTGATCCTGCGGGGTGTGAGCGATCTGGTCGGTGCGGAGGGCGGCGAGGCCTACGGCAACCTGGAACTCTTCCATACGCGTACGCGTGAGATCATGGAGAGGCTGCTGGCGCAGCTGCCAGACTGGCTGCTGGCGGCAGCCGGTTGATTTTCAGGGCGCATTGAAAGAAATCAATCGGCCTCCCGCTCCAGCCTTTTGGTGAGGGCAAGCAGGAAGACCGAGACCAGGATGAGGACCACAGAGAGCGCCAGGGCCACGCCCAGGTTGCGCTCGAAGCCCAGGTAGATCGCCATGGGCATCGTCTGTGTGACACCCTCCAGGTTGCCCGCGAACAGGATGGTGGCCCCGAACTCGCCCAGGGCGCGTGTCCAGGTGAGGATGGCGCCGCTCAGCAGGGCGCGTCCCGCCAGAGGGAACATAACTTCGGTAAATAACTGCCATTGGTTGGCCCCCTCGGCGCGTGCGGATTCCTCCAGTTGTACATCAATATGCGCGAAGCCCAGCCGCGCAGAGCGGACGAAGAGCGGCCCGGCCACGAACAACTGTGCCAGGATGACCGCTGCCGTGGTGAATGGCAGACTGACCCCCAGCGCGGCGAGTGTCGGACCGAACGGCCCGCGGCGGCCAAAGGCAATGAGCAGCGCCAGGCCCGCGACGGAGGGCGGAAGCACCACCGGGAGGTCCAGCACCATCTCCAGCCACGCCTTGTGCTGGAACTTCCAACGCGCAAGCATATAGGCAAGGGGCGTGCCAAGGATCCCTGCGAGCAGGGTGGTGATGGAACTGGTGACCAGGCTTAGGCGCAGTGCCAGAAAACCCTGCCTGGAAAGGGCATTCTCCAGGAAATGCAAACCCAGCGAACGCCAGACCAGCACCAGCAGGGGAATCGCCAGGAACGCCAGGATCATGGCCGAGGGGAGAATGAACACCCACCGGGACCAGCCCTCGCCGGAGGGTTCAGGAAGAAATGGTTGAGGTCGTTTCATACAAAGGGCCGGGGTCTTTATGCATCACTCAGGGGATCGGGCCGAAGCCCCATTTTTGCAGCACAACCTGGGCTTCATCGGAGAGAACGTAGGCTGCGAACCGGGCAGCCAACTCTGCATTTTCGGAGGCGGCAAGCGGGGCGATGGGATACATGGCGATGACATTGAGTCCGGCAGGGATCTCAAGCCTTTTCAGGTCCGGAGCGGCCACCGCATCCGAAGTGTAGACGATACCGGCATCGGCCTCACCCAATTGCACCTTGGCGACCACTTGCTTGACGTTGTCCTCGTTGGAGACCACGTTGGCAAGCACCTTTTCCTCGAATCCGGCGCCATAGGCCGCGTTCATCAGGTCCAGCGCCTGGCGGGCATACTTACCCACCGGGACCACACCGGCAGCCAGCACCATCTTGACGCCCGGCCTGGCCAGGTCCTCCAGCGCAGCAATGTCGGCAGGGTTGTCCGCCGGAAGGATGACGACCAGCCTGTTGGTGAGGAAGACCTGCGGCAGCCCCGCGGCCACCAGCCTGCTGCTGATGAGATTATCCATTTCCGTCATATTGGCCGAGGCGAACAGATCAGCGGGAGCGCCTTCTTCGATCTGCGTGCGGAGCGCCTGCGAGCCCGCGAAATTGAAGTTGATGGTCAGGCCGGGGTGGACGGCTTCAAAGGCGCTGCCGATCTCGGTGAAGGCATCCGTCAGGGAGGCGGCGGCAAAGACGTTCAACGTGAGCGGCTCGGCTGCAGAGGGCGTGGCGGATGCAGCGCCGGGGGCCGGCTGTGTGACGGGCAGGGTCGGAATCGATACCTGAGCAGGCGCGCAGGCCGCTGGAACCAGAGTGAGGAGCAGGAGGATGAGAAACCGGCGATTCATGCAGGGCGCTTTTCTAGAGATGGAATTGGTCCCGGATCTCCATCATCCACTGACGGATGAGCACCATTTGGCGCAGGCGGAGATCGAGGCTGAGACGGTTATAGACCTGCCCGGAAGGCAGTGTTCCGATCAACTTCTCCAAACGTTGAATGGTGGTCTGAACCTCATTCAACTGGGTCACAAAGATCCGGGCGGTGCGCCCGGGAGTATAGAGGTTGGAAAAATACAGGCGGGTGAGCAATTCCAGGCGGATGGAGCGGGCATTCTCCCCGCAGCCGCTGTGGAGCCAATCCATGAAGCGCTGCCTTCCCTGTGCAGTGATGCTCAGCTTTTGGCGGGAGGGAAGTTTTTGCTGTTCAATGAGCCTGGAGGTGATGTCACCCCGCTTCTCCAGGCGTTTGAGTATGGCATAGGCCTGACTTTGAGATAGATGCCAGATATTCCCCAGTTCCATGACGAACTTTTGGTGAAGATCATAACCGTGATCCGGCCCGGCGATCAGGAATCCCAGGAGGGCGAATTCGGGCGAGAGCGTGCCGCTGTGAGGCCTGTCGGATGTTTTTATACTCACCCGGTGAGTATATCCGTAATCAAAAAAGGAGGCAAGCGATCTGCCGGAATCATCGGCATCCGCCTGACATACATTGTCTTGAAGGGTCCGTAATCCGGGCCGGGCTCAGGGGTTGCCCAGACGGCTGCGCTCCTCTTCGATCAAACTTTCATCCAGTTTTTTGAAGAGCGGCGCGGGCTGGTTAAGTTTCGCTCCGGGCTTGAGCTGGCTGGGCTTCCACTGCGGGTCCGGGGATTCCACGGGTCTGTAGCGCAGAACGGAATGGCTGCCGAGGGAGTCCTGCTCCTGCTCGGTATACTGCTCGCCGAACAAGGGCAGCTCATGGCCCATCAGCTCATTCAGACGCGCGGAAGTGAAGGGCAGAAATGGAGCCAGGATTACCTTGAGCGAGTCGATGGCGCGCAGGGCGGTGTAAATGGTCAGGGCCGCGCTTTCGCGGTCGGTCTTGATCGCCGACCAGGGCGACATCTGGTCCAGATACTGGTTGACGGAGGTGGCCAGCTTCATGGCCTCCGAAAGCGCCTGGCGCAGATGCACGGTCTCGAGGAGGCTTCCGACACTGTCAAAACCCTGCTCGATCTGGGCCAGCAGGAGGCGGTCTGCGATCCGCAGACTGTCTTCCTCAATGGGGGGAACGTGACCCTGCCAGTGCTTGTAACAGAAGGAGAGCACGCGGTTGACCAGGTTGCCCCAGGTGGCTACCAGCTCATTGTTGTTGCGGGCCACGAACTCGGCCCAATCCCAGTCGCTGTCCTTGTTCTCCGGCATGTTAACGGTGAGGTAATAGCGCAGGGCATCGGGGTCATAGCGGGTCAGGGCGTCCAATCCCCAGACGGCCCAGTGGCGCGAACCGCTGATCTTTTGGTTCTCCAGGTTCATGAACTGGTTGGCCGGGACATCATAGGGAAGGGTGAGAGGCGCTGCATGGCCGGTGAAGATCTCCATGAAGGCGGCGCCGGTGCCCATCAACTGGGCGGGCCACAGGGAGGTGTGGAAAAAGATATTGTCCTTGCCGATGAAGTAGAACTGGCGCGCTTCGGGGTTCACCCACCAGTCCCGCCAGGATTCCGGGTCGAGCTGGAGGCGGCCCCACTCGATGGCCGCCGAAAGGTAGCCGATGACGGCCTCGAACCAGACGTAGAGCTTTTTGCCCTCCCAGCCGGGCTCCTCCACGGGAACGGGGATGCCCCAGTCCAGGTCGCGGGTGATGGGGCGCGGTTTAAGGCCCTCGGCCTCGATCTTGCCAAGCGACTCGCCCAGCACGGTCTCGCGCATATGATCGGCGCGGGCGCGCAGGAAGCTTTTCACCTCGGGCTCAAGCCGGGAAAGATCCAGATAGTAATGCTCGGTCTCGCGCAACTCCAACCCGCCGGCGATGGTGGAACGCGGGTTGATGAGCTTCTCCGGCTCGAGGACGTTGCCACAGTTGTCACACTGATCAGAGCGGGCGTTCTCGAAACCGCAAATGTAGCAGGTGCCCTCCACGTAGCGGTCGGGCAGGAAGCGGTTGGTGGAGGGGGAGAACCATTGTTTGGAGCTCTGTTTGAAAAGGTAGCCGTTCTGTTGCAGGGCCAGGAAGATGGCCTGCGAGACCCTGAAGTGATTCCCTGTGTGGGTGGAGGTGAACAGGTCGTAGGTGATGCCGTAGCCCTTGAAGACCTCCAGAAAACTCTCGTGGAAGCGCTTGTAAACCTCTTCCACCGGCTTCCCTTCGGCGTCGGCGCGCAAGGTAACCGGGGTGCCGTGGGCATCGGTCCCGCTGACCACCAGCACGTGATCGCCTTTAAGCCGGTGATAGCGGGCGACGATATCCCCGGGCAGGTGGGAGCCGGTGATATTGCCGACATGGATCCCGGCATTGGCATAGGGCCAGGCGATGGCGATCAGTATATGCTCAGGCATTCGCACCCCCCTCTCCCTTCCCGGTCTCCGAAATTGCAGTCCTGAACTGCCGATGAGCCTCGATCCACTGCACTTCTGTTATTTCCTCTAATGGGACGGTCCTTCCGGTTATCAATTCATGGAATTCGGATATCCCAGCCTTGTACGCCTGAAGACCTTCATCCCGGGGCCGGGCCAAAAGCGGGGGTTTGCTGCCAGTAGTCATGATCTCCATCCTTTGATGATCGCAGGATCGCTCCTGAAGCAGAAAATTCGGTTGATCCCCGAAGAGGGAGTACACAAATAAAACGGGCTGCCCGCTTCAGTGGACAGCCCGACCGGATGCGCTGCGTTAAGCTAACGCCCAGCCTCCAACGCTGCCCAGGCGCGGCAAGGCATCAACATGGGCATGTCCATGGGCGCAGGCGGGAGGGTGAACAAGAATTTCATTGGCGATAGTTTAAGCTTTCCCCGGGGGAATGTCAATGCCCGGGGATCAGCCCTTGAGAAGTGCAAGCAGGATGGTGGGCGAACCGGTAATCTGGTTGGCTCCGGCGTCCTCGGCCAGATCGAACATTTCCTCGGCCTGGCGGGGGGAGGTGTAGATATAGACCGGGATATCCTCCTTCATTTCGCGGATGGATCTGACCAGTTCAATGCCGGGAGGCGCGCCGGTGGATATGCCGTTGGGGTGATGCAGGTCGGTGACCACCTTGTCGAAGTGCATGGCGCGCAGCAGGCCAAGCCCTTCGCGTGAGGAAGCGGCGGTGGTCACATCCAGGCCGGCCTCAGAAAGGTATTGGAGCATGACCGCATTGCCGAGGGGGCGATCGCCCACCCAGAGAATGGAGCGCCGGCGCGGCGCAGGCTGCAGGGAGTAGTCGGGTACGCCTGCTGGAATGGGTTTTTGACCCTCCGGGGGCGGCTGCTGTCCGGCTTCCATGGCCTTTTTCAGCTCGATCATCTGGTTTTGCAGGTCCTTGATCAGCGCACCCTGCTGGCGGTTGTATTCCTCCATCGAGACTTCCATCTCACCGACCTTTACCGAGAACTTGCGGGTGCGGGCCGAATCAATGAGGGAACGGATGCTGTTACGAAATGCGAATAACAGGATGATGACGATGAGCGGCCACAGCAGGGTGGCGACGGCGCGGATCAGGTCGGGAACAGTTTCCATTGCAGATCCCCTTACAGGTATTCCTTCAGTTGGCGGGCGCGGCGCGGCTGGCGGAGTTGGCGCAGGGCACGGCCTTCGATCTGGCGGATGCGCTCACGGGTGAGGCCGAACTTTTGGCCCACCTCCTCGAGGGTGTAAGCGTTGCCATCATCCAGGCCGAAGCGCAGGCGCAGTACCCGGGCCTCGCGCGGCGTGAGGGAGGCCAGCACCTCCTCAAGCTTCTCCTTCAACATGGACTCATAGGTGCTCTGGATCGGACTAGGCGTGAGCATATCCTCCACGAAATAACCCAATTCCGAATCCTCCTCGTCGCCCACCGGGCTTTCCAGCGAGAGGGGGAGCCAGGAGATCTTCATGATCCACTGGACCTTGCGGGGTTCCAGGTTCATGACCTGGGCGATCTCTTCGATGGTCCCCTGGCGTCCCAGTTTCTGCTCCAGGTCGCGGGCGGCTTTGTAGAATTTGCGGATGCGGTCCGTCATGTGGACGGGCACACGGATGGTGCGCGCCTGGTCGGCGATGGCGCGGGTGATGGTCTGACGGATCCACCAGGTGGCGTAGGTGGAGAAGCGGAAGCCGCGGTGGTGGTCATACTTCTCCACGGCTTTCATCAGGCCCAGATTGCCCTCCTGGATGAGGTCCAGGAAGCTGACACCGTGATTCATGTAGCGCCTGGCGATGCTCACCACCAGGCGTGTGTTGGCCTTGATGAGATGCTCGCGGGCGAGGCCGGCGTCCTTGACGGCAAGCTCCAGTGCGCGGCGGGCGGGGCCATGCTGATGACCGCCCGGGGTCAATAACTCGGCGCGGGCCCTCTGGCCCTTCTCGATGCGTATCGCCAGGTCACGCTCCTCCTGGATGGAAAGGAGCGGGACACGCGACATCTCCTTGAAGTATATGCCGATGGTGTCATCCTCTGTGAAGGATTCTGCCGCGAAAGTCTCCTGCCCCTGGTGAGAAGGATCCTCCGGAGCGAATGCATCCTGGGAGTCATCCTCGGAATCCAGGACTTCCACACCCTGCTGGCGCAATGCCAGGAGCAGAGATTCCAGGTGCTGGCTCTCTGCGCCGGGGGCCGCCTCCGCCAGGTCTTCGGAGGTGATGTAACCCTGAATACCAGCCTTTTCCAGGAGAAGCTCCAGTTCCGCGCGGTGTCGTTTGAGTTTCACGGGCTGTCCTTTTTTTTAAGAGGATCAGAGGAGGTCCTTCAACTTCGCAAAAGGGGAGTCGTCCGGTGTGGGGCGGTGGCCGCAATCCTGCTCGTTGAGGTTTTCACCGCAGACGGGGCAGAGCCCCTTGCAGTCCTCGCGGCAGAGAGGCTTGATGGGTATCTCGAGCAGGGCGTATTCACGCAGCAGGGGCTGCAGGTCAATCTGGGCATCTTCAGGGAGCAGCAGACCGGAATCCGTGATGGATTTCGGGGTAAAGGCATACAACTCGGTGAAATGCCAATGGAGGGGCTGCCAGAAGCGGGTGAGGCAGCGCACGCACTCGAGCTCCGCCTCGCCGGAAAAGTCGCCCTGGGCCAGAAGCCCCTGCGGGGTGCGGGTGATCTGAACGCCGCCGTTAAAGCCGCGCAGTTCAAGATCATCTCCAAGCTGGATTTTGTCGAAATCGAACGGGAACTGGTGGGTGTAGCCGACTTCTTCAGTGGCGATGAAGCCGACATTGATACGAAGCGGTTTTCTGGGATTAGCCATGAGGCTGCCCCGGCAATGGATTCGGACTTTCGTATAAGAAAACCCGTGCAATTATTTTAGCACGGGGAGAGGATGTAGTCAAGCAATCTGCGTGTAGTCAACTTGTCAGAGGAGGCGCTTCACCTGCGCTCCCTGCGGGCGATCCGTTCAGCGCAAGACTCACATAAGCGGAAAAGCCTGGCTAAAAACTGCGGTCAACGATGTATTTTGCCAGATTTTCGAGCGCCTCCCGCTCCACGCAAGGAGGCTGCGGCTCCAGGTGCGCCAGGGCGCGGTCAACGAAGGAGCCGGCTTCCTGCATGGAACGGTGGATGGCATCGGAAAGGCGGATCTTCTCGATGAGCCGGGCCATATTCCCGGCATTGGCCCAGCCGCCCTGCGGCAAGGAGAGGAGATCGGGGTCATCGGGGTGGGACTCGGAAAAGTAAATGGCGGGCAGGGTCACCAGCCCGTTCAAGAGATCGGAGCCGAGCGGCTTGCCGACGGCGCTCTGGTCACCGGTGAAGTCCAGCACGTCGTCCACGATCTGGAAGGCCATTCCCAACTGGTAGCCGAAATCGCGCATGGCTTCGACCACGGTCTCGTCCACCGGGCTGACCATGGCCGCAGCGCGGGTGGTCATCTCGAAGAGCGAGGCGGTCTTGGCATAGATGCGTTGGTAGTAATTCCGGCGGTCAACGATGCCGCGGCTGTCGAACATCTGCGCCAGCTCGCCGTTGACGATGATTGCCAGGGTCTCGGAAAAGTGCTTCATGAGCACCAGGTGATCAGCCTCGGCGGCCAACTTGGCCGCACGCGCGAACAGGAAATCGCCGGTGAGGACGGTGGCGGGCGGAGACCAACGGGCGTTGAGGGTGGGGAGGCCGCGCCGCAGGAGCGCGCCATCGATCAGGTCATCGTGCACCAGGGTGGCGGTGTGCAGCATTTCCAGAGCAGCGCTAAGCGTGATCAGGCGGGTCTCGTCGCCGCCGAGCATATTGCCCAACAGCAGACACAAGGTGGGGCGGACGCGTTTGCCTCCGGCGGCCAGCAGATGTTCGAGTGCCGCCCGAAGGTCCGGATGGCTCTCAGAGGCCTGGGCACGCATGCGCTCTTCAACGAGCTTGACTTGCTGCTGGACGGGTGAAAGGAAGGATACCGCGCTCAAATCAATCTCCCCAGGCGAAGAGCCGGGCTGCATTACCGGTCGTAATTCCGGCGACCTCCGCAGGGCGTTTGGAATGGATTTCTGCTATTTTATCAGCAATATGAGCCACGTAGGCAGGTTCGTTCCGTTGGCCGCGTACCGGGACCGGCGCAAGGAAAGGGGCGTCGGTTTCGATCAGAAGTCTTTCCAATGGAAGGCTGCTGATGACCTGGCGTTTCTGCCCGGCGTTCTTGTAGGTCACGGGGCCGGTGACGCCGATATAGAAGCCGAGCGCAAGGGCCCTTTCGGCGGTCTCCAGGGTGCCGTTGAAGGAATGCAGAACACCGGCACGCTCCAACAGGGGTGAGCCAGCCTGTGCCAGTTCCGTATGCCAGTCTGTGAGAATATCCAGCAGGTCCGCTGAGGCCTCCCCATGCCAGGCATCGTTCTCCTCACGCATGTGCAGGATGGCGGGCCTGTCTGTCGCGGCGGCCAGGCGGAGCAGTTGTACAAGCACCTCGCGCTGGTGAGCCTGTTTCTGCGGTTCCTTGACCCAGTAATAATCCAGACCGATTTCTCCAATGGCGACGATCTTTGGAGGTGCGGAGTCTCCGGCGATCAGCTCGCGCAGACGCAGCGGAGAATCGATGGTCCACTTCTCGGCGTCGGTGGGATGGAATCCGACTGCGGCATGGAGCATGGGGTCGGAGCGGGCAAGGGCGAGGACAGCCAGGCTGGTGTCCCAGTCCAGGGCAGGGATCAAGATCTTCCGGATGCCAGTCTGCATGGCCCGTTCGATGACAGCGCTGCGGTCCGGGTCGAATTTATGGAAATCCAGGTGACAGTGTGTGTCGGTAAGACTCATAAGAAACCGGGGGGATTATATCAGCCCATCCCTGGATGCTCCGGCTTGACGAGCCTGCTGACCATCAGTATAGTATAACCATCAGAGGTGAAGGTCCATTTGAAACGATTATTGCAGAGCCTTGCGGTACTCGGATTGGTGTTCAGCCTGCTCGATGTTTATCCGGTGCGGGCCGATATCGCGCCACCTGAGGCGCCGCCCGGTTCGACGTTATGGCCGGGGAGCGAGACGACACAGGTGCGGATGCTTGCCGAAACGGTAACGCTGACCATCTCGGTGGACCCAAGGGATGCCCGCAAAGCAGTGGCGCGGACAACCGCCCGCTTCAGCATGCAGAATCTGGGGACGCAGACCGAACGGATGCAGGTGCGCTTCCCACTGCGCTTCCTGATGTGGAACGATCAGACCTTTCCGGAGATCGAGGGACTGCGCGTGAAGGTGAACGGGCAGGGAGTGACCACCCAGCGGCAGGTGCTTCCTTATACCGGGGTGAGCGACTTTTGGAGCGAACCGGTGGAGATCCCGTGGAGCGTATTCGAGGTGAGCTTCGCGCCGGGAGAGAACGTTTCCATCGAAGTAAGCTATTCAGTACACGGCTTCGGATATTATCCATGGCAGGCGTTCCGTTATATCCTGGAGACCGGTGCGGGTTGGAAGGACAGTATTGGTTCGGCGGAGATCATTGTCCAGCTTCCCTACGAGGTGAATCGATACAATGTCCTGCTGGATGGGCAGACCGGTTTCTCCACCACCTCGCCCTCGGCCGAGTTGAGCGGGAACGAAGTAAGGTGGCATTTCGAAGCTCTCGAACCGACCGCCATGGATAATATCGAAATCTCGCTGATCACGCCCACGCTCTGGCAGAAGGTAATGGCGGAGAAGAAGAATATCACCCGCAATCCCAACGACGGGGAGGCCTGGGGACGGCTGGGGAAGGCATATAAGGAGATGACCCGCGAGGCCAAGGGCTATCCGCGCAGCGACCCGGTCGGGCTGGAGTTGTTCCAGATGAGCGCGGAGGCTTATGAAAAATGCCTTGCGATCCTGCCGGAGGACTCGCTCTGGCATACGGGGTATGCCGACCTGTTATGGTCGCAATATTATTTTGTGGAACAGACTCAGGGACCTTCCGACTCCGGGTGGATGCTTCAGCAGTCCCTGAGCCACCTGGGCAGGGCTGTGGAACTGGATCCGGGCAACCAACTGGCGCGCGACCTGCTGGAGGAGATCTCGTACAGTAGGCCGGAGGCGGTGAAGAAGACCGGTACGGGTTATGACCTGTTGGCGCTGACGGTCACGGCTGCGCCGCCAACCTCTTTCGTTCTTCCGACCGATACCGCCGTGGTCATGACAGAAACAGAGGCGGCAACCCCTTCCGCCTCTCCGACAGCCGAGGCCGCGACGATCACGCCCGCGCCGGCCGCGGCGCCAGCGCCAGGCAATCCACAGCCCTTGTGCGGGGGCGCAGGGCTTGTCCTGCCGCTGGCGGGCGCGGCATGGTGGCGCGGAAAGAGCCGGAAGCGGAGATAAAAGATCACCGCCAGGGCTACCCTTGGCGGTGGAATGAATCAGTTCGTGACGTCTGCCAGCTTGAGGCCATCCTGCAAGATGGCTTGGACTTTGTCCTTGTGGCGTGTCTCGCAGTAGACACGGATGATGGGCTCGGTGCCGCTGAAGCGAATGAGCAGCCAGCCGCCGTCCTCCAGTTTATACTGGAAACCATCCAATGTGACCAACTCCGTGATCTTGAGCCCGCCGAGGGTCTGCGGATCGGCATTCAGGATGATCTTTTCACGGTCCGTACGGTTGCCTTTGAAGGGACTGTCCACGCGGTCGTAGAAGTATTCGCCACCCAGCTTGTCGAACAGGTCCTTGAGCAGTTCAGTGGGTTTCTTGCCCGTTTTCACCATGAAATCCAGGATGAAGAGGTTGGCCAGGATGCCGTCGCGCTCGGGGACATTGCCGCGGAAGGCATAACCGCCGCTTTCCTCACCGCCGATGAGGGCATTGGTCTCGGTCATCTTGGGGGCCACGAATTTAAAGCCGACGCCGGTCTCGTAGACAGGAACGTCGTAAAGTTTGCCCAATTTGTTGAGCATATTGGTGGTCGAGAGGGTCTTCACAATGGGGCCGCGCTCGCCGCGTACCTCAAGAAGATAATAGGCCAGCAGCGCGTAGACCCGCAGTTGGTCGATGAACTGACCGTTCTCATCGCCAACCCCGCAGCGGTCGGCGTCCCCGTCCGTGATGAGCAGCACATCGGCATGGTTGTCCAGGGTGGCCTGCAGGCCTACATCGATATTGGGCTGGATGGGCTCAGGCCGTTTCATCTCGGGGAAGGAGGGGTTGCGCACGTTATGGATCTCGATGACTTTGGTCTTGCCGCCCGAAAGCAGGCGGCTGAACCAGCCGGCTCCATTGCCCCACATGCTGTCCACCATCACAGTGAGGCCGGCATCCCGGAGGGGTTGGAGGTCGATCAGACCGTCGCGGGTGAGGTGTTCAATGTAGGGGGCGGCGGCATCGAACTTGACGACCTGCCCGGAGGCGAGTGCCGAGGCAATGGCTGTGCGCTTGACCTGTTCGACGGAATCGGGGATGCCGCGTTCGATCTGTTCCAGCCCCTCAGGATCAATGGCTCCGCCGGTCTCGTTGCGGACTTTGAAACCGTTATCTGCCGGAGGGTTATGGGAGGCGGTGATATTCACGGCGCCGGCGGCCTTCTTATCGACCACGGCATAGGCGATCACGGGGGTGGGGGTGGCGCCGTCGGTCAGATAAACCTTGAAGCCATTCCCGGCCAGGACTTCCGCTGTGGCGGCTGCGAAGTCCTCGCTGGCGAAACGTTTATCATGCCCCACGACGATCCACTGACCCTGTTTCCCCAGGGAGAGCATATAGCTGGCATAACCCTGCGCCGCGCGGCGCACATTGTCAAAGGTATAGTCTTCAGCGATGGTACCGCGCCAGCCGTCCGTCCCGAATTTGATCTTGTAGGTCATCAGTTCACCTCGATTGGCTTTAATAGAGCGATTATAACATCGGGCTCCGGAGAAGCCGGAGGAGGCTCAGAGGCCGGGATGGGCGGCGAGATCCACCACGATCCCGCCCAGTCTCTCCAACGCCCGTTCGATGGGCAGGCTCCAGGCGGCCGCGTTCAGGCGGATAAAGTTGTAAAACTGGTTGGTGGGCGAAAAAAGATAGCCAGGTGTGAGGGAGATGCTGCCCTTCAGCGCCAGCGCGTACAACTCCAGCGAATCCACGTTTCCGGGGAGTTGGACCCAGAGGACAAAGCCGCCCGAAGGCCGGGTCACGCGTGTGCCCTCCGGAAAACAGCGGGTGATGGCCTGTAAAAAAGCGGCCACGTTGCGGGAGTATTCGCGCCGGACATGACGCATGTGACGCTCGTATGTCCCGCTTTCCAACAATTCAGCGATCGCCATCTGGGGGATGGTGGCAGTGGTGGCGCTCTTGGTGAATTTGAGCCATTCGATCTCGTGCTGGAAGCGTCCGGGAACGATCCAGCCGACGCGCAGCGAAGGGCTGATGGTCTTGGAGAAAGAGCAGCATAACATGACCAGGCCCTTGCGGTCATAAGCCTTGGTAACGGAGGGCTGTTTCTCTCCGAAGTACAGTTCCCCGAGGGCGTTGTTGTCGATCAGAGGGATATCGTAGCGTGCCAGTAGTTCCACCAACTGCTGCTTTTTTTCATCCGGCATCAGGCTGCCCAGCGGATTGCTGAAGTTGGCATTGATCAAGACCGCCTTGATGGGGTTGTGCTCCAGGGCGAACTGCAGCGCCTCGAGGCTGAGGCCATCGCGTGGATCAGTGGGGATCTCCAGGGCGCGCAGCCCATGTACCTCGATTAATTGAAGGCTCCCGAAGTACATGGGGGCCTCAATGGCGACGATATCACCGGGACGGCAGGCAGCATCCAGACAGAGGTCGAGCGCCTCGGTCCCGCCGGAAGTGACGACAATCTCATGAGGGGAAAGCATGCACCCCGAATTCACGGCCTGTTGGGCGATCTGGACGCGCAGGGCTTCCAGGCCGGGCGGCATGAGGTAATCATGGGATTCAAGGTCCCTGCGCTTGACCAGGCGGGCCAGGATGCGATCGAGCTTTTCAATGGGAAGCAGCTCCAGGTTGGGGTTCGCGGCACCCAGGTGCGCCAGGGCCGGGTTATTGGCATCCCGCATGACCATCATCACAAGGTCGTGTACGTTGACCTGAAGCGGATTCTGACCCGCATGGGAAATCCCGGGTTCAGGGAGGGGGAACCCGCGGGTCTGGCGGACGTAGTAGCCGGACTGGGGCCGGGCCTCGATTAACCCTCGCCCTTCCAGAAGCAGATAGGCTTGCAGGACGGAGCTGATGCTGATGCCCCGCTGCCGGCTCATCTTCCGTACGGAAGGGAGCCGATCCCCGGGTTGGTAGGTGCCCTGCTCGATCAGTCCTGCCAGTTCCCCGGCCAGCTGCTCATAACGGAAGAGGCCATTCCTGCTGTGATGTGCGTTTCCAACCATCGCTTGCTTCCTCGAACATAAGACAGTTCAATCAGATTTCGATAAGCACAGTTTATCATATCCAAAACTGTTATGGTTACAATTCCGTGGATTTGCATCTGTACTTATGACCGATATTAGAGAAAAATAGGGATGTAGGTCCATCAGGATCATGAACATGAGCATCTTACACAAACACCATCCAAGAATCACCCTCCAACTCCGCTCGCACTGCTTCCATCGTCTGAGCGAAGTCGAGCCGGGGATGACAGTCACTTGTGAGAAGGGCCTGCTGTGGGTCACCCAGAGCGGCAACTTGCAAGACTACACCCTGCAGCCCGGCCAGCGACTGACGCTCGAAAAGAAGGGAAAGGTGCTGATCGAGGCGGTGTCGGAGGCCGACCTGAGCATCCTCTATCCCAACTAGGATAGAAGATTCTTATTCCTCCGTTACGCAGCGGACACCGGTGGGGGCAACGGCGTCCGTTGCGCGTTAATCCGGGGAGGCGGCTGTTATAATTTCCCACATGATCTATCTTGATTATGCTGCCACAACCCCGGTGGATCCGCGTGTCCAGGAGGCGATGGCGCCTTACTTCAGCGAGATCTTTGGCAACCCCTCCTCGGTCCACATGCAGGGACAGCGGGCGGAGGCGGCGGTCGAGACAGCGCGCGAGAAGACCGCCGCGGTGCTGAATTGCCGCGCCTCCGAGATCGTATTCACCTCCTGCGGTTCTGAATCTGACAACCTGGCCCTGCGGGGCGCTGCGTTGGCGATGCGCGAGGTGAACGGCGCAGACCGCATCCTGACCTCGCGCAGCGAGCATCACGCGGTGAGCAAGACCGCCGAACAGCTTGAGAAACATTATGGCTTTCATGTGGACTGGCTGGAGACGGATGCGCACGGGATGGTCACTCCTGAAGCCCTGGAGAAAGCGATCACCCCGAAGACCGGGCTGGTCTCCGTAATGTACGCCAATAATGAGATCGGGACGGTCAACCCGATCGCGGAATTGGCGGGCATCTGCCGGGGTCACAAGATCCCCTTCCACACGGATGCGGTGCAGGCAGCGGCGTACCTGCCCCTGGATGTGGAGAGCCTGGGGGCGGACCTGATCTCGCTGGGAGGCCACAAGTTCCACGGGCCCAAGGGCGTGGGGGCGCTCTACCTCCGCAAGGGGACCACCGTGATCCCTCATCTGACAGGCGGAGGTCAGGAGAATGGCCTCAGAGCCGGAACGCACAATGTGCCTTATATTGTGGGCTTTGCGGAGGCGCTGCACCTGGCCCACGAAGAAGGCCCCCGGCGGGCCGCCCATGTGCGCCCGCTGCGCGACCGGATCCTGGGGCGCGTGCTGGATGAGATCCCCGGGAGCCGGTTGACAGGCCATCCCGAAATGCGGCTGCCCAACCATGCCTCATTTGTGTTCAAGGGGGTGGATGGCAACTTCCTGCTGCAATTGCTGGATGGGGCGGGGTTCGCCTGTTCCTCAGGCTCTGCATGCAAGACGGGCAGCCCGGAGCCCAGTGAAGTCATCACCGCGCTGGGAATGCCGCGTGAGTGGTCGCTTGGTTCGCTGCGCGTGACCCTGGGGACCGCGACCATGCCCGGCGATGTGGAAACCTTCCTGAGGGAACTCCCGGGGCTGGTGGAGCGCGCACGCAGGGTGCACGGCTGATGCCATGACGAAGGTCGTTGTTGCGATGTCAGGAGGGGTGGATTCCTCTGCCGCCGCGGCCCTGTTGAAACAGCAGGGGTATGAGGTGACCGGCATGATGCTGCGGCTGTGGTCGGAGCAGGGCCGGGAAGATTCCAACCGCTGCTGCACGCCCGATTCGATGGCCCTGGCGCGAAGGGTGGCGGCCCGGCTGGAGATCCCCTTCTATGTGGTGGATGCCAGGCAGATCTTCCACGAAACCGTGGTGAAGTATTTTCTGGATGGGTACGCGGCAGGCGGGACGCCCAACCCCTGCCTGATCTGCAACCGGTCGATCCGTTGGGAATATCTGCTTAACCACGCCCTGGCGCTGGGAGCGGAATACATGGCCACGGGACATTACGTGCGGACCCTGACAACGGAGGCCGGGAGGGTCCGGCTGCTGCGGGCGGTGGATGCCTCCAAGGATCAGTCTTATGTGCTGCATGTTCTGACGCAGGAAAAGTTGCGGCGGGCCATTTTCCCCGTGGGAGAATATCCAAAATCCGAGATCCGCCGCATGGCGGAGGCGCTGGGACTGCCCACCGCGGCGCGCAAGGACAGCCAGGACCTGTGCTTCCTGGCAGGGGAGGATTACCGGGAGTTCCTTCAGCGCAATGCGGCGGAGATGTTGAAACCTGGAGAAATCATCACCAGCGATGGAGGCGTGGTGGGGCGTCACAGCGGTCTGGCACGCTATACCATCGGTCAGCGCAAGGGACTGGGCGTGGCTTCCCCCTTGCCTCTTTATGTGCTGGGCAAGGACCCGGCGGCCAACCGGTTGATCGTGGGCCGGGAGGAGGAACTGGGCCGGGGCAGCACGAGGGTCGAGGGCATCCACTGGCTGTGGGAGGCGCCTGCCTCCGCGCTGCGGGTGGAGATCAAGACCCGCTACACCGCGCGCCCTGTCCCCGGCACTGTCACTCCGCTGATGGGCGGGCAGGAGGCGCAGGTCGTGTTCGATGCGCCGGTTCGGGATGTCACCGCGGGACAGGCCGCGGTCTTCTATGATGGCGATGAGGTGTTGGGGGGCGGCCTGATCGCCCGGTAAAGCCTGTGGGCATGGGGAATGGCGGGGGCCGGGCCATCCAGATCGTGAGGCAGCGAAATGACCTTTCCAGCGCTTTTGTTCGGCTGGCTGGGGGCAAGCCTGATCGCCTCGCTTTATCACTTGATCCGCGGCGGGGCGGCATGGCATCTCTTGTTGTACCTGGCGCTCTCCTGGGCGGGCTTTGCAGCAGGCCAATGGCTGGGAAGCTGGCTGGGATTGAGCCTCCTCCCGGTGGGCCCGCTGAATATTGGAGCAGCCGTACTGGGGAGCCTGGCCCTGCTTATCCTGGGGGACTGGCTGACCCACCGAGGGACTGCCTCTTGATACAGGCCCGGGCGATGGGGGAGGCAGGACATCCAAGTCGGGTATAATCTGCGCCTGCCAACCTACGTTTTGGGAGACCCATGGAAACCATCCGCTTCCTCATCGACCTTTTCCTGCATCTGGATACCTATCTCAGCCAGATTATTTCGCAGTACGGGACCTGGACCTATGCGATCCTGTTCGGTGTGATCTTCATGGAGACCGGGTTTGTTGTCACGCCATTTCTGCCGGGGGATTCCCTGCTCTTTGCCGCAGGGACGTTTGCCGCGCTCGGCGCGCTGAATATATGGGTGATTTTGGGGCTGCTCATGGCGGCGGCGGTGCTCGGCGATACCGTCAACTACTGGATCGGCCACACGTTGGGAGATCGCGCCTACAACATCAAATGGATCAAGCGGGAGTATCTCGACAAGACGCATGCCTTCTTTGAGAAACACGGCGGCAAAACGATCTTTCTGGCGCGCTTCGTCCCGATTGTGCGCACTTTTGCGCCTTTCGTGGCCGGCATTGGGAAGATGTCCTATGGCTACTTCATCACCTATAACCTGGTGGGTGGGGTGGTCTGGGTGCTGGTGTTCACATTGACAGGCTACCTGTTCGGGAACATCCCGTTCATCAAGGAGAACTTCGAGTTCGTGATCCTTGTGATCCTGCTGATCTCGGTGGTGCCGATCTTTTATGAGGCCTGGAAGGCACGGCGGGAATCGTCCGCCGCCAGCCCGTCACAAAAGGCGGGAACGACCGGGTAGGTGAGACCGGCCTGAAGCCCGGTGTATTGGAAAAAAAAGAGAAGTCCTTTGGATCAGGGCAAGATTGCGAAACCAACACCCACCAAAGGACTTCCCGCAATAAACGTTCACACAAACCCGGGCAGATCAGTCGAAGGATGATTCTGGCCCGCATATTCCTCTGTTTTGCTTCCCCGGTGCTTTGTTCAATAAGACAAAGCACCGGGGGAAATTTGCAGTGCAGGGTGATCAGGGCCGCAGGACCAGGTGAAGGCTTTCATCCGCCAGCACCGCCGGGCGCGACCAAAACATGGGATAGTATTCGATATTCGCCCACATGGGAGCCATATCCGCATAATGGGGATCGAAGGCATGGCCGGACTGCCCGGTGGTATGGACCGTCAGGGAGTTGTCCAGGTCGCCGAGATCCACGATCATGCGCATGGAAGGCAGCCAGTTGGTCTCATAACCATCAATGACGCTCCATCCGGTGGCATTGATGATGGCTTCGCCGCCGCCCACGGGGAAGGGGCCGCGATTGAAAAGGTCCTCGATCAGGCCGATGCCGGAGGTCCCCAACGTCTGGTTGCGGAAGGTGGCGGCATGCATATCGCCCCATTTCCATTGGGAACTGTCGGAGCCATACATCTTTTTCAGCTCAGCCAGTCCATCCGTGAGGGATCGCTTGAGGATATCGTCGCGGCCCTCCACCACAGCCGTCGTTGAAACATCGTCCCACCAGGGATCATGGGGATCGGCGGCGATGGTGCGCAGGATCTGATTCCAGCGTGAGCCGCCGTCGGGCTGGAAATCCTCGGGGAGCTCATCGTTGAAGGTGTTCTGCAGTAGAGCGCGGGTGAAGGCTTCGAAGACCGCGGCGGCGCTGGAGTCCGCGCGAGCCTGGAAATCCCAATCCTTGAGAAGCGCTGTCGCCGCCTCCAGTTTGGGATCGGCGGGGAGCCCCAGGAGGAGGGGGACGAACACAGGGCCGTTGGCATCCAGGGTATCGCCCTGCATTTTCTGGATGTAAGCCAGGTCGATCTTGCCGGGGGCGGAGGTGATCAGGTCCACGATGCGCCGGGCGCGGAAGCCGTAGTCCCAATCCGTGGTGATTAGGTGGGGGTAACCGGCAGGCGGTACCTGGTTGTTGGCTGTGGCGATATACCCTTCGACGGGGTTGAAGGTGTAGGGCAGTTCTTCGAAGGGGATGTAGCCCGTCCAGGCGAACTCATCGGTCCAGCCAGGGACCGGGAGACGCCCGTCGCCCGCAGCACGGATCGGGATATCTCCCGGCATCTGGTAGCCGATATTGCCGTCCACGTCCGCGTAGAGCAGGTTCTGGGCTGGAACATGGAAGTTCGAGGCGGCCTCGCGGAATTCCTCCCAGTTTGTAGCCCTGTCCAAACCCCAGATGGCTTCGAAAGGTGTGGATGGGGTGAGGGCGGTCCAGGCCAGGGAAATGACGTAGGCTTCCGGCAGGTCCACCCCCGAGCGCTCCCGGAAGGGGATGAACTTCTTGTCCTTGGGGTCGCCCTGGTCTTTTAGGGTGTAGTAGGCATCCGAAATAACCGGCCCGTGACGGGTGAGCCGCACGGTGATCTCCACCGGGTCCTTGCCCACCACGTTAATGATCTCCTTGCGCGTTTCAAAATCCACCCACTTTCCGTTGACCTCATACTGGTCCGGGTTGTCCGGGTTGACCTTTTCGATGAACAGATCCATTACATCGGGTCCCACGTTGGTGAAACCCCAGGCGATGCGGTCATTGTGGCCGATGACAACCCCCGGCACGCCTGCGAAGGAAAAGCCCGCGACCTCATAAGGGCAGGCCTCGCTCCTGGGCATGCAGTGCAGGTCCACCTGATACCAGATGGAGGGCATCTGGATGCCCAGGTGCGGGTCATTGGCAAGGATGGGCATACGCGTCGCGCTCAGATCTCCGGAAACGGCCCAGGAGTTGGAGCCGATGCCGTCACCGAGGGGGCCGAGAAGCTTATCCAGCAGAGCGATATTGGCGGATACCGATTCGAACGAAACCCCGGAAGCGACTACCTGCAGGCTGCCCGCAGGCAGCGCGGCTGCCTCCGTGCCTTCCCCGATCTTATTCACGATGACGGGATGGTCGGAAGGATAGGGCGGGTAAAGCTGCTCCACCTGTGCGGGCGTCAGAGTCTTTAACAGGATGGCGCGGGCGATCTCCTCATCCATATTGCCGCGCAGATCCCAGGCCATGGCCTTGCCCCAGGTCAGGCTGTTGACGGGTGTCCAGGGCTGGATGCGGTAATCGGGGCTCAGCAGTCCGAGGACCGCATATTCCAGGCTGACGGCGGTATCGTCATGATCCTTCAAGTAGGCATTCACGCCATCCGTATAGGCCAGGAGGATGGAACGGCTTTCAGGACCAAGCTGCTCCCATTCCTTTTCGGCGGTGACCCGCCAACCCAGGGTCCGCAGGAAGGTGTCGGTCTCCACCTGGGCGGAACCGAACATCTCGGAGATGGTCCCCGAGCCGATGTGCCGCCAGGTGTCCATCTGCCAGAAACGATCCTGGGCATGGATATAACCCTGGGCGAAGAACAGGTCGTGAAGGGTGGCGGCGTAGATATGAGGAATACCCATGTGATCGCGGTACACATCCACGGCATCATCCAGGCCGCTTGTTTGGATCTCCCCGGTGGTCACGGGAAAGGAGCGCGGGGCCACAGCATTTGGAAGGCGGGACTTAAAATAAAACGCTCCTGCCCCGGCCAGCACGAGCGCAAGGATCACAATGACACTCAGCCCACCCAATACAAAACGACGTACTCTCATGGCGATTCTCCTCCGTTGGCGAATTTGGCCGATTATAGCCCTCAGCCGGACTGACGCATAGCCCCGCAGCCTGCAACTGCCCGGATGGTAGAATCACTTGAAATGAAACGTACCGAAACCGTTTTGAGCCGTGAGCAGTGGGCTGCATTGATCCTGGGCATGACCGGACTGTTCGGCCTGATCACCCGCCTCTTCCCCGCCCTGATGGCGGGCTTTCCGTTGAACGATGGGGGCATGTTCATGACGATGATCCGCGACCTGCGCCTCAACGGATTCCGGCTGCCGGCTTTCACCAGTTATAACCTCGCCGAGATCCCCTTTGCTTATCCGCCGCTGGGGTTCTATATTGCCGGGCTTCTCAGCGCCATGGGCCTCCCGGAACTGGACCTGCTGCGCTGGCTGCCCATCCTCTTCAACCTGTTCTGCATCCCGGCGTTTTATGGGCTGGCAAAGGAATTGCTGAAAGACAAGCCGCGCGCCGCTGCCGCTACCATGATCTACGCGCTGGTGCCGGATAGCTTTGCCTGGCAGATCATGGGCGGCGGGCTGACGCGCGCGCTGGGGATGCTGCTCCTGCTGCTGGCACAGCGCCATGTCCTCAGGATGTTCCGGGATGAAAGCAGGCGGAATATCATTCCGGCGGTGTTCTTCTGCGCCGCGGCGGTCCTCAGCCATCCGGAGGTCGCGCTGGCAACCGCCTCAAGCTGTGCGCTGTTCTGGGTATTCTTCGGGAGGAATCGTCGTGGCACGGGGCGGGCGGCCCTCACGGCTGCCGGTACACTGGCGCTCAGCGCTCCCTGGTGGGGAAGTGTGCTGGCCATCCATGGATCTGCACCTTTCCGGAACGTCTTTTACAGCGGTATGTACAGTTCCAACCCCTTGTGGGACGCGCTGGGAATGCTTTATCCCGGCAGCGTGTGGACTGCGGTATTGCATATCCTGATCTTCGCGGGCCTGCTCTGGAATCTGCTGCATCGCAGAATCTTCCTGCTTGCCTGGCTGATTCTTCCTTTCCTGGTGGAACCGCGCAGCGCGGCGGCCTATGCTTACATCCCCGGTGTGATCATGGCCTCACAAGCCCTGAGTGAGGTCCTTCCAGCGGCGGTCAGGCGGATTTCCAGTTACTGGAGGCCGGGGGTTGGCACCCTTGATTTCATTGATCACTCCGGCATACGGTTGACGATCTTCGGGCTGGGGATCTTGTTGTTCATCCAAAGCGGGTTGTTTGGATCTCTGATCCGGAATACAAGCCTGATCCCACCCGGGCCGCAGGACATGATGACCTGGGTAAAACAGAATACCGCACAGGATACGGAATTTATTCTAGCCACGGGAAATCCCGATTCGATGACCGATCCGATCCAGGAGTGGTTTCCTGCCATGACCCTGCGGAACAGCCGTACCACTCTGCAGGGCGGGGAATGGGTGCTGGGCAGGGGATTCTTTCCGAGGGTCGCGGAACTGGCGGCCCTTCAGGCATGTGCGGAGGTGAACTGCGTGGAGGACTGGTCGGTGAAGACCGGGATGAGCTTCAGCCATATTGTGGTCGAGCGCAAGGAGAATACAGAGCGGCTGCTCGACTCGCTGAGCCGGGACAGCCGCTACAGGCTCATCCATGAGAATGAGGGCTATTTAGTGTTCGCGCGCTGACCCCGGCCTACTGCACCACCCCCAACATACGAGGGAACCAATACCAGAGGATATCCGCGGCGGGCTTTCCATGCACCGAGGCGGATTTATCCTGCAGGGCAGCCGGAAGGTAATAGCCGCGGCTGACGACGCCATTGATCCAGGAGCGGCTGTTGACAGCGGTCAGGACCGCTTCATACAAGTCCGCCTGGGACTGAAGATCAAGAGAAACGCTGCCGACGTCGGGGTTGGGCTGGCTGAGGGCTTCCCATGACAGGCAGCCACCGCGTCCATCGGCAAGGCAGCCGGTAGATGAGCCGGTGGCGGAGGGATACGCGAGCGCCAGGATGACAGGCTTGTTGATGAGCGAGGGCAGGGCCGAGACCTCATTATCCAGGAGTCGTCCGGCCTCGTTGGCCAGGTCGCTCCGGCTGGCGCCGCCCTGCGTCGTGAGGGCCGCGGACCAAAGTAGATAAATGCCATCGGTCTCCTGAAGGAAGGAAAGCGGCACCAGTAGGCTGGCTTTGGTGTAGGGAAGCGCCCACCAGATATTTCCGCTGAAGTGAGAGCGCAGTTCCGTGATGATGGCGGCCCAGCGCGCATCCGCGTCGGCAGGCACGCCCGAGGAAGAGCCATCCGCGAGCTTGCCATCGGGCAGAGCCGGGGACAGCCAGTCTCCGCCGAGGATCAGGATCTGGGAGCCGCTCTGGGAGGCAAGATCCGCATAATTAACCAGGAAGGTGCGATAGGTGTCGAACCATTCCTGCCACCAGGCATTATCGCGCGGGGCTTGCGACCAGAACTCTGCGGCTGTCCCGGGGAATCGCGGGGTGGGGAAGATTGCCACCTGCAATCCCAGGGCGCGCGCCTGGCCGATCATGATGGCCGAGTCGATCCACAGAGGATCATTTCCCGGCGATATGGCGAATTCCAGGGGATTGATGCTGTTATAGGTCCAGGTGGGGGTGAAAGTCACCTGGTTGGCGCCCAGGGCCTGGATGTTGGTGAGGGCCTGTGGAGCGAAGAAGGACCAGTTGGGGCGGTAGGTGGCCTGAAATTCGACACCGGCGGTGAAGCCGGAGCCGCGGGAGGCAATACTTGCACCCACCAGGGTGCTGGGTTCGGGGTTCTCATACCAGGCCCAGGCGGAAACGGTATCCTGGATATCCTGCGGGGTCAGACTGGTGGTGGAGATGCGCCCGGAGGATGCGGAGCCCATGGTCTGCTTGTCGTCGGCGCTGCCACATTGACCGTTGCGGCAGTAGCGGTAGCCGAAGGAACCAAGAATATTCAAGGGACTGTAAAGCTTGTATGCCCAGCGGTTGTTTCCCAGCGGCCACATGGGCAGGGGTTCGGTCCAACCGTACGGGTTGAACTGGATATAGATGATATCCCCGGCAGGCGTGGTGGAGGGAACATTGACCTCATACAGGATGGGGCCGGAGGCGTTCCCGGCCTGCCAACTGGTGACCTGGTCCTGGAGGACGACATCCTGCTGCGGAACAACAAAACTGCGCAGCAGGAACTGCCCGGCTGCGTCATGTTCGGCGTTCCAGAAGCCATCGCCCAAAGTGTATTTATATTCCACGTAGGCACCGACAGGCAGGCTGATGGTGCCGATGTAGCGGCCATCGGGGGTGAGCGAAAGCAGGGGCATGCGATCGGTATTGGTGCTCAGGCCGCCCTGCAGGTCGGCAAAGGTGTTCCCCAACTGCAGGAGGTTGCCTGCCACTCGCACGGGCGCGCCGGGGACGGTATTTACGGGCACGGTCACATTGAATGTGACGGAAACGTGAGGCGCAGGGCGTACCCGCAGATCCACGTTGGTGCTTTGCCCCGCGCCGACCGTGGCTCCCTGCTGGAAGGGCTGATAAAGGCCGTCCAGGGCGTAGGCGACCAGGTTCTGTGTCCCGGCGGGGAGACCCTCCAGGCTGAAGCGGCCGGTCGAATCCGTGAGGGCCTGGACGCCGCCGGAAGTGACCAGAATGTTGGGAATGGGCGCACCGGTATCGGTGTTCAGGACCCGCCCAGCGATACGGCCGGTCTGACGGGCATAGACCTTGTCCGCCCAATCGCTGACTATGTCTTGCACCTCGGCCTGCGCAAGGACCTGGTAGAGCCGGTAGCGGACCGGGATGCCCAGGCTGGAATCTTCACTGACCTGGCTCGCGCCGCGCCTCATATAGCGGTATTTCACGACTGCGTTGAGTGGCAGCGCCAGCGTGGCAGTATAGGTCAGGCCGTCGCGCGCCTGCATGGGATACGAATTGGCATGCAGGGAAAGCCCGGTGACCTCATCCATGGTAATAAGCACAAGGCTCTCTCCGGGGGCAAGCGGTTCAGGCAGGCTTGTCACAAAGGTGGTCTGCGCCATGGGCTGGGGGGTGCCGGGAGGGACGGGCAGCGTGGGCTGTCCATCCGTGACCGGCGGAAAGAGGTCCGGTAATTTAATGAGGGAAAGGCTGCAGGCCTGGCTTGCAAGGGCAAACAGGACCATGATCGAGGCGAGCGCCCGATAAGGATGACGGTGCATGGATTTCATTTTCCCTCCTGCGAGGCGATTTCCGGACGGGCTCGTTCCCGTCCGGCAAAGGCGATAAAACTGAGCCCGATACTAAGGAAATACAACAGCGACATGGGAGCCATGACGAGAGACATGCTTACGGGATCGACGGTGGGCGTAATAGCTGCCGAGAGAATGGCAATGATGACGATGGCAAGCCGCCACTGGCGGGCCAACGCATGGGGCTTGATCAACCCCATGGCGGTCAGGACGTAGATGAGCAGCGGGAACTCGAAGGTGATACCGATCCAGAACATCAGGCCGGTGACGAAACTGAAATAGGACTGCGGGCGGAGCTGGGCCTCGATCCCCATAAAGTTCAGGAGGAAGGGCAGGGCCGTGGGCAGCAGGATGGCATAGGTAAAGACGATGCCGCCGAGAAAGAGGAGCGTCGCAAACGGGATGCCCAGTAGGCCGAACTTCCGCTCTCTGGGGCGAAGCCCGGGAGCAGCAAAAGCCCACAGTTCGAAAGCGATGTACGGAAGGCTGACTGCAATGCCGGTCAGAAGAGCCACGCGCATGAAGACTCCCACCGATTCGGTGACCTCGATCGCCCTCATGGATTGAAGACCTCCCGCCGGCCCGGCCAGGAAGTCCACGATCTGGCGGGTGAACGCGAACGCAAGCCCCACACCCACGGCCAGGCCGAGAAGCGCCCTCAGAAGGTGTTTGCGGAGGGCGTCGATCTCCGCCCAGACATGCTCCCGATATGCGGCGTCCGTCACCACGCCTGCCAGCACATCCCCAAGCGGATGCTCCTCC
>CAYMQX010000002.1:0-27871 GCA_964392495.1 uncultured Anaerolineaceae bacterium | reverse complement strand
TTCCCCGAAAAGATCGAATCAAAGCCCGGTTCGGAGGAGGAGATGATCTGCATGCCGCGGCCGCGATCTTCAAAACCCAGCACCGCTTCGCCCACGATCTCATCCTGGAAGCGGACACAGCGGCCGCATTGGATGCAGCGCTCCCGATCCAGTATGATCAGCTCGCCCAGGGGGTAATTCTTGGCCAGATGATATTTCTCATCCAGAGGAAAGCGGCTCTTGCCCGGGCCATGCGCGATCGTCAGATTCTGGAGGGGGCACTCGCCGCCCTTGTCGCAGATGGGGCAATCCAGGGGATGGGAGGTCAGCAGGAACTCCAGGATGTCGTATTGACCCTTGCGTGATTTTTCGGAGGAGTGTTGGGTGCGGACGACCATCCCTTCGGAGACGGGATTCGTGCATGCGGTCTCCAACTTGGGGAGGAATTGGATCTTGGGCCGCCCATCCTCCAGCACAACCTGTCCCGTGGACCGGTCAATCACCGGCCGACCCACCTCCACCAGACACAGCCGGCACATGCCCGCCGGTTCCATCTTGGGGTGATAGCAGAAGACCGGGATGTCAATGCCGGCCTGCTTGGCTGCATCCACAACCAGCGTGCCTTCGGGGACTGTGACCCGGGTTTCGTCAATTGTAAGGTTGACCGTTTTCGTCATGCGGGCTCCGTTACCGCCTTCTTGAAATCCTGGGAGAAGCGCTCGATCCCCGACACCACGGCCATGGTGGAGAACTCTCCCAACGCGCACAGGCACTTGCCCTGCATCTGTTTGGCCACATCCAGAAGGGTCTCCACATCTTCGGGCCTGCCTTCCGGCGAACAAATACGGTCGGAAAGCAGCTGCATCCAGTAGGTACCCTCGCGGCAGGGAGTACATTTCCCGCAGGATTCGTGGCGGAAGAAGTGAAGGGTCTTGTTGATCAGCCAGTCCATGGAAACAGTATCGTCGATCACAATGACCGAGGCCGAGCCCAGGTCCGCTCCCAGGGTGCGTACATTGGCGTAATCCATGGGGGTGTCGAGCACCTTGTCATTCGCAGCGATCAGGGAAGAGGAGGCACCGGCCGCCATGATGGTCTTCACCGGGCGATCCTCCGGGACGCCGCCACCATGCTCATAGATCAACTGGCGGAAGGTGGTGCCAAAGGGCAGTTCATAATTGCCCGGTTTGCGGACGTGGCCTGAAAGCGAGAAGATCTTGACGCCCGCGCTGTCCGGCGTGCCCATATCCTTGTACCAGTCCGCGCCATTGATAAGAATAAGCGGCACATTCGTAAAGGTCTCGACATTGTTGACCACGGTGGGTTTGCCAAACAGGCCAAAAGAGGCCGGAAAAGGCGGGCGGACGCGAGGCTGGCCGCGCTTGCCCTCCAGCGATTCGAGCAAAGCCGTCTCTTCACCGCAGATATAAGCACCGGCGCCCAGATGGGTATGTATCTTCAGGGAGTATTCCGTACCAAAGAGCTTCTCTCCGAGCAGACCTGCTTCTTCCATCTCTGCGAGGCGTTCATCCAGGAAAGCCGCCAGCTGCCCAAACTCGCCGCGCAGATAAACATAGGCCACCTGCGCGCCAATGGCATAAGAGGCAATCGCGACCCCTTCAAGGAATTGCAGGGGGTTGCCCTCCATAATCTCACGGTCCTTAAAGGTGCCCGGCTCGGACTCATCCGCGTTGGCCACTACATAATGAGGCCAGCTCTTGGTGTCGATAAAGGCCCACTTCATGCCGGTGGGGAACCCTGCGCCGCCGCGGCCTCGCAATCCGGACTTTTTGATCACATCAGTCACCTCATTGGGCTTCAACTGTGTGACCGCTTTCTGGAAGGCTTCGAAACCGCCATGCTGGCGATAGACCTCAAGCTTGTGGATATCGGGGATCTCACGGTGACGGAGGAGGATGTGTGCCATCACTTGACCTCCTGGCCGGCAGCCTTCAGCGCTTCGATCAGTTCAAGGGTCTTATCCACGGTCATGCTCTCATGGTAGCTGATCCCCTCCGGTCCCTGGACCTGGAACATGGGGGCCTTGTCACAGGCCGCCAGGCAGGTGACCGATTCCAGGGTGACCAGTCCGTCCGGGGTGGTCTCACCAACTTTGACGCCCAGGTTGGCGCACAGGGAGTCCATGAACTTTTCCGCGCCGCGCAGGGCACAGGGCAGGTCGGTACAGACCTGCATGCGATACCTGCCTGCCTTCTCATCATGGAAGAGGGTGTAGAACCCGATCAATGAGGCAACATCCGTCTCGGTGATATCCAGCAGACCGGCGATATCGCGCATGGTCTCTTTCGTGAGATAACCTTCTTCGCGCTGCGCCAGGTAAAGCAGCGGCATGACTGCCGAACGTTTGTGTGCCGGCGGGTATTTCTTCAGGATCTGTTCGACTTCCACGGGGTATTTTTGCACCAGACTCATCGGTCAATATCTCCGAGCACAATATCGACGGAGGCGAGGATCGCCACCAGATCGGCCACCAGATGACCCCTGACGATCTTGGAGATCACGGTAAGGTTATCAAAGGAGGGCGTGCGCATGTGGACACGGCGCGGTTTGGGGCCGCCGTCGCCGGCAAGCAGCACACCCAGTTCACCGCGCGGCGACTCTACCGCACAATACACGGAGGCGTCCGGCGCACGGAAGCCCTCGGTCCAGAGTTTGAAATGGTGGATGAGCGCTTCCATGCTCACACCCACCTCCGAACGCGGCGGTGGAACATACTTGCGATTGTCGGAGCGCACCGGGCCCAATGGAAGCCTGTCCATCGCCTGCTGCACGATCTTAAGAGACTCACGCATCTCCTGGACGCGCACAATGTAGCGGGCGTAGGTATCGCCAGCCTGGTTGACCGGGACCTCAAAATCGTACTGCTCATAGCCCATATAGGGGCGGGATTTGCGCAGATCCCAGTTCACACCACTGGCGCGCAGCATCGGGCCGGTGACCCCGTGCGAGAGGGCCGTGGCGGCATCCAACTTGCCGATCTGCAGCATGCGGTCCAGGAACAAGGGGTTGCGGGTGAGCAGGTCTTCATACTCATCCACACGCGCGGGGAACATCTTGATGAAGGCACGCACGGCCGTCTCGAACTCGACGGGCACATCCCGCCACAGACCGCCGGGACGGAAATAGGTGGTCATCATGCGCTGGCCTGAGACCAACTCGAAGATATCCAGGATGTCTTCGCGTTCGCGGAAGCAATACAGGAACATGGACATGGCGCCCACATCCAACCCCGAGGTCCCCAACCAGACGAGATGTGAAGCAATACGGGTAAGCTCGGCCAGGATCACGCGCAGAGCCTGGGCCCGTACAGGCACATCCAGATCCACCAACTTTTCCACCGCCATGCAGAAGGCGAGGTTGTTGCCCAGCGGGTTCATGTAGTCCAGGCGGTCGGTCATCACCTCGGCCTTGATGTAGGTCTTGGCCTCCATGTTCTTTTCGATGCCGGTGTGGAGATAACCAATATCGGGAATGCAATTAATCACCGTTTCGCCATCCAACTCCAGCAGCAGGCGCAGCACGCCGTGAGTGGAGGGATGCTGAGGACCCATGTTCAGCAGCATGGTCTCGCCCTGGATGGCGCGTTCAGAGACCAGGTGCCGGAATTGATCTATGGAGACTTCCTGCAAATCAGTCATAATTCATCCTTGGAGCCGGAGGGATATCCGGCTGTTTACTCTTTGGCGTGGAGCTTGCGCAGGCTGATTTCCTCGACATTAAAGGTGAACTGCGGCTCCTCATACCCAAGCGGGAAATCGCGGCGCAGCGGGTGCCCTTCCGTACCTTCGGGCATCAAAATACGGCGCGGGTCGGGGTGGCCTTCGAAATCGATGCCGAACATATCCATCAGTTCGCGCTCGCGCCAGTTGGCGGTATCGTAAAGGCCGGTTGCGGTGGGCAGCACCGGGTGTTCTCCATCCACAGGCACACGCAATTGCAGCCACACCAGGTTGGCAATGGAGGTAAGCTGGTAGATCACATGAAAACGTGGAGAAACCTGGGGCCAGTAGTCCACAGCGGTCTGCGCCGACAGCAGCTCGAAGCTCTGCCTGTCACGCAGAAAAGCCAGCGCCGGAATGATCTGTGCCGGCTGAATAAGGACCTGCACCTCGCCGCGATATTCTTCAAAGGTCGCGCTGAACTGTTCCTGGAGTGCCTGGACGATCTTTTCGGTTTTTATATCCATTCAATGATCCCATCCAAGGGGGATTGTGCAGCCTGCAACTACATGGGGGTGCTGCGCGTCTGTTCTACAACTGCCGGTGTCATCCCTGGGAAACAACATCCTTCAATTTTTGAGCCTGGACCTTCTGGTACACGGTCATCACGCCATGGATGAGCGCTTCCGGGCGCGGCGGGCAGCCGGCCACATATACATCCACAGGCACAACCTCGTCCACGCCCTGCAAAATGGCATAATTGTTAAACACGCCTCCACAAGAGGCGCAGTCGCCCATGGCGATGACCCATTTGGGCTCAGGCATCTGATCGTACAGCCGCCGCAGCACCGGGGCCATCTTGCGCGAAACGCGCCCGGCCACGATCATCAGGTCCGATTGTCGGGGGCTGGCGCGCATCAGTTCCATGCCGAAGCGGCTCATATCAAAATCCGAGGCCTGCGCAGCCATCATCTCAATGGCGCAGCAGGCCAGGCCGAAGAGCATCGGCCACATGGCATTCGTCCGCGACCAGTTGATAACGTTCTCAAGCGTCGTGGTGACGATGCCCATGTTGCCGAGTTTTTGTTCTACTCCCATTCCAGGGCTCCTTTCTTCCACGCATAAATGTAACCAACAAGCAGAATCACGATAAAAACGGCCATTTCAATCAGGCCAAAGAGCCTCAACTGGCGAAAAATCACTGCCCAGGGGAGGAAAAACACGACCTCAATATCAAAAAGTATGAAAAGAACGGCTACCAGATAGAAACGCACGGGCACCCGGCGGGTGCCTTCGCCGTAAGGATTCATGCCGGACTCATAAGGCATGGATTTTGCGGCGGATTTCTTTCGGGGCCCGAATAAATTCCCCAAACCGATGGCGATCAGTGCGACAAGAATGGAAAGGACGACGAGAACAGCAATCGCAGCGTACTCAAACAGCATGGGAAGCCTCTTTTATCCGTGAAAAGTGCCACGTACGCATTCGGCAAAGTATATCATAAGAGACTTTAATAGACCACACAATGTGTCACATTTCACAAAAGTTCACGATATTGGTCATATTAGATAAACGATGCCGGATTGATTTTATTCCCCCAAGGAACAATTTTAGGGTCCGCCTGGCAGCCATGCATGGCCGATGGGCGACCCCTGAAAGAGGAAACGACCTTGGTTCTAGGTGAGATAATCCCGAAGCTGACGGCTGCGGGTGGGGTGGCGCAGTTTTCGCAGGGCCTTGGCTTCGATCTGGCGGATCCGTTCGCGGGTCACGTTGAAGAACTGGCTTACTTCCTCCAGAGTGTGATCCTTGCCATCCTCTCCCAGCCCGAAACGGAGCTCGAGCACGTGACGCTCCCGGTCAGACAGGGCGGTCAGCGCATTGCGCACCTGTTCGCGCAGCATCTCGCGGGCGGCTGCATCCATGGGTTCCAGGGCATCTTCATCCTCGATGAAATCCCCCAGAGAACTGGAGTCTTCATCGCCCACAGGACCTTCCAGAGAGACCGGCTCCTCCGCCGAGCGCAGGATACGCCCCACCTTTTGGGTGGCATACTCCCAGTGGTGCTGAACGGCCGTGGGGATGGGGGTCCCGCTGGCCTGAGCCTTGAGAATTTCCTGCACTTCCACGGCAGGCAGATAGCCGATTTCAAGGGCCAATTCCTCATTGGAAGGCTCACGGCCAAGCTGCTGTGTCAGGTGCCGTTGGGCGCGCAGAATGCGGGTGATGGACTCGAACAGATGTACCGGGATGCGGATGGTGCGCGCCTGCTCGGCGATCGACCGGTTGATGGACTGGCGGATCCACCAGGTGGCATAGGTGCTGAATTTGAAGCCGCGGCGCGGATCGAACTTGTGGACGGCCCGCAGCAGGCCCATGTTGCCTTCCTGGATCAGATCCAGGAAGGAGATGCCGCGCCCAAGATAACGCTTGGCGACACTTACCACCAGCCGGAGATTGGCGCGAATGATGGCATGGTTGGATTCCTCGGCACGCGCCTCCATGGCCTTCATTTCGGCAGTCAATTCCTTGTGATCCGGAAGATTGCGATAAAGGGTGCGTTGGCTGGGAAGCACATGCGTGCGGGTAACGTGCTTGAGGAGCCAGGCAGCGTAACCTTCGGGCAGCAGATACAGGCTGAGATATACACTGTAGGCCTTGCGCACCATACTGTCCCAGCGAGGATCGGTCCCCCAGCGGTCGTTATCCAGATAGGCCCGCAGATAAGAGGGGCTGTCCATTTCCCACTTTTGATGCAGGAGTTGGGCCTCGCTGATGATCAGGCAGAGATCGGGCAGAGGGTTTTTCAAGCGGGCGGCGTCCTCATCCAGGCGTTCCCAGGAGGTGGTCAATTCACCGAGAACACTGCGGTAAGCCTCCAGGATGGCTTCGGAGGCGCGGCGGTGAGGGCGCTGCATATAGGTCTGCATGAGGCGTTTTGCCTCGATGCGGGTGGCCAGCCGGAATTCACTGTCCGTGTCCAGTAATTTAACCTGGCCGATATCACTCAGATACAGGCGTACCGGATCTTCAGCCAGTTCAGTGGCCAGTTCAGGCATGCGGGGCAGCGAGAGCGGATCATCCTCCACCAGCTCCTCATCCTGGGCGGCCAGGCTGTTCTCATCGGGTTCAACAATATCGTCCACACCCAGCTCAAAACCGGCCTCCAGCTCATCCATGCTGACTTCGATGGTCTCTTCTTCAGGGGGCGCAGGTGCCGGGGCGGCCTTCTTTCTCCCCGACGGGGGTGCAGGGTTGGAGCGGGTCTTGGGCTTTTTCCTGACAGGCATCACCACCTCTACAAATAAGAGCACGCAGGCAGGCGATAGGGTATCCTGTTATTTGCGGATCACCGGGCGATGCAGAGCGCGGTCCAGGCTGTGACGCAGGCGGCTGTGCTGGACGGCAAGCTGCTGGTAATTCTTCACACGCAGGTCGCCTTCCTGTTGGGCTTCTTCCATGATAAAACGCAGTTGATTGATATTCTTTTCGACTCCCAACTGCCGGAGCTTGACAACATCCCGGTAAAGCTCCTCCAACAGACGCTCATCCAGAATCTCCAGCCTGCCGGTCCGCGTCAGAAGTTCGGCTGCCAACCCTTGCAAGGATTCCGGCAGCCGCGCCACCACCCAGGCGTGCTGCTCCGCTTCCACCTGTTCGAGCGACTGGCGGACCAGACGAAAAAGCATCTGATGGTCAGTATACTCGAAATCCTCGGGGGTCAGCGGAGTGAGGAGGGCTTGTTGAAGCTGTCGATCCAACTCATAGACCAACCAGGGGCGGCGGAAAAGGATCTCCAGCACATTCAGTTCGAGGCGCTGTCCCGGGCTGGCGAGGACAACCTCCGAGGCCTCCCCGGTATCCTGCCTTCCGGTTGGACGGAGTCTGCGCCGCGGCACACGAGACGGGGATGAAGTCCCCGCAAGGGCACGTTCATCCACGCGCAGACGGCGGGCCAGCATCTGCCGGTAGGTATCACGTTCCACAGCCTCCGGAATGTCCGCGATCAGGGGCAGCACCTGACGTGCCACCTCGTTTTTTGTTTTGGGATCATTAATATCGCGTCCGGCCATGAGCATATCCAGCACATGCTCGACGATGGGCTTGGCGGCCTCCACGAGGCGCTTCCACTCTGCCGGGTCGCGCGTCACGATCTCATCGGGGTCCAGGTTATCGGGCATACTGGCCACGCGCAGGTCCGCTTGCAGCCGGGCCTCGCTCTTAAGCAGGCCGCGCGCATCGAAACCCAGTTCGCCTTCACGGTCCATGGCGCTGCGGGCAGCTTCCAGGCCGCGCAGCACTGCCTTCTGACCGGCTGCATCGGGGTCCAGGGCCAATACGATCCTGCGTGTGAATCGCTTGAGCAGGCGCAGCTGATCTTCGGTGATGGCTGTGCCCATCGGCGAGACGACATTCTCAAAGCCTGCCTGGTGCAGCGCGATCACATCCAGGTAGCCTTCCACAATCGCGGCCTGGTCGGCGGTGCGGATGGGTTTGCGGGCCCGATCCAGCCCATAGAGCAGCCTGCCCTTGCTGAAGATCGGGGTTTCGGGAGAGTTCAGGAACTTGGGGATATCCTCAGGATCCACGATGCGCGCCCCGAAACCCGCCATACGTCCCTGTTCGTCGCGGATGGGGATCATGATACGGTGTCGGAAACGGTCATAGACGCGTCCATCCCCTTCATCGTCGGATGGACGCTCGGTAAGCAGCCCGGCATCGATCAGTTCTGCCTGCAAGTACCCACGGGAGGTGAAATGCCGGAGGGCGGAATCCCAACCCTGGGGGGCATAACCCAGACCGAAGGTCTCGATGGTGGCATTGGTCAGGCCGCGCTTTTGATGCAGGTAATCCAGCACCTCGGGGTTGTTCAAAAGGTGGCCGCGGTAAAAGATGAGCGCTTCTTCCAGCAGGCTCCGCAGGCGTGAATGGGCTTCCTTTTGTTCGGGAGCTTCCTGCTTGTAGGATTCGAGCCTGACGCCTGCCCGGTCGGCCAGTTTTTGCAGGGCCTCTTTGAAGTCCAGGCCCTCTTTCTTCATCACGAACTTGAAGATATCGCCGCCCTCATTGCACTGGCCGAAGCAGCGCCAGGTACCGGTCTCGGGCCAGACGACAAAGGCAGGGGTGCGTTTATTTTCATGAAAGGGACAGAAGCCGGAATAGTTGCGCCCGGTATGGCGCAGTTTGACGCCCGCCTCGGAAACGAGGTCAACGATATCAATCTTGGCTTTGATCTCGTCAATTGTGGACATAGGGTGAATGAATTATAGACGCGCTGCAAGGGAATCGCAAACCCGGCCTTTGGTTGGATATAAAACGGGGCAGCGAATGCTGCCCCGCGGAGGAGAAACGGACGGGGGAAGGCCCAATTCCCTCGTCCACGTCCGGTGAAATCACCAGCGATCCGATGAAATATGATCCGGGCAGAGTCACTGTGGATCAGCCGGGCGGTCAAACATCCGAACCAGCTTCATCGTATCCCGGCTTCACCGGGCCAGGCCTCCAAGAAGGCCTCTGATGGATTATACGGAAGACACTCCACATTGTTATGCACAGCAGGTCGGGCGGAATTCAAGCCCCGCTGGACAAGGGCATTCCCCTGATACACAAGAGATTCCCGGAACGGCTGAAGGGCGGTTTTTACCTGCCCCCGAAGCTGGATAATTTAAATTCCATGAAAAGATGGGAAGGCAGCGGACCCTGGCACAAAGCCCTTTCCAGTCCCCTGCTTTGCCGGCCGATATCCCCGCCTCATCCAAGTCCCAGTGAAAGCGTCTGGTCGCGTTCCTGTGAAGAAGAAGCCTCGCCGGAACCCTTTTGCTCCCCGGGAGCCTCCCTGCCGTGCGGGTGTGCGTGAAGGTATTGGTTCATCCGGGCGCGTGCCCTTTCCTGATAGGCCCGTGGTGGATGCGGAAGACCTTGAGGAGCCAGCATGAGGGCTACATGCAGGAGCGGCCCGAGGTCCATCTCAGCAGGATACTCGCGGAGACACTCTTCCAGGGTGGCGGAGCCATCCATGATTTCTTGAATACATTCATCCAAAATTTGATCAATGTCCATTCATGTGCCTCCACCGGTCTTCCCATGATCCATACCTGCTGCCACGCCACAGTCGCCCGGACTCTTTGGGATATTTCGCCGCAATTCGACCATTAAAACGACATGAGTAAGGCTTTGTTATGGCCCGACATGGAAACGATCTGGCGGACCTGCTGGAGTGCCCGGCAATATAAAAACCCTCCACAGGCGGGAAGGTTTTTGGTGGATTTAAAAGCCTTCGAGCCTGCCCAGGTCCGCGACCCCATGGGCGAGCGCTGCGATCCGCTGCAGCAAGCCCAGGCGGTTCTCCCGCAAAGCGCGGTCCTCCGCCATGACCAGCACCTGATCGAAGAAGGCATTCACAGCCGGGATAAGCGGCAGGAAGGCATGGAGGAAATCATCCACCGAGCCTGGCGCACGCGACCGTCCCTCAGCCTTTTCCAGGGCCTCGAAGAGTGCGCGCTCCTCTTTTTCAGTAAAAACCGTCGGCTGGACCTGAAAGACCTGTTTCTGGTCGCGGGTAATGCGGACGCAGCGGGCAAAAGCAGGCAGGATCGTGGACCAATCAGGCCGCTTCACCCAGGCCTGAAGAGCATGGACCGCCGCCGCCGCCCCGGCAGGATCCACGGCCTGTTCGGCCAGAACTGCCTCCACCACGTCATACTTGAAGCCCATTTCCTTTAAAACCACGGCGAGCCGGCCGGCGAGGAAATCCAGCACCTGCTCACGAGCCGCGGGACTCACCTCAATGGGCTGGATAACGGCCGCATATTCAATTACCTGGCGCAGATCAAAGGGCAGGCCATGATGGATCAACGGCTGGACCACGCCGATGGCCGCACGGCGCAGGCCAAAGGGATCCTTGGCACCGGTGGGGGCAAGCCCCGCTGCAAAGAGGCCGGCAAGAGAATCCAGGCGGTCTGCCAGGGCCACGGTCAAGGCGATGCGCGAGGCAGGCACAGGCTGATACTGTTCCCCCAGGGCTGCCGCCACCTGGGAAGGCTCTCCCGATCGCAGGGCATATTCACAGCCGATCATGCCCTGTAATGAGGTCATTTCCGTCACCATCTTTGTAGTCAGATCAGCCTTGGCGAGGTACACGGCGCGTCGGGCAAAGCCGGTTTCCGCTTCATCCAGGCCGAGCATGGGGATCAGATCCTCCGCCAGCCTGCGCATCCGGTCGGCCTTTTCCAGCATGGAGCCAAGCTTCATCTGGAAGATGAGCGTGGAAAGCCGTGGACGATAGGCCTCCAGAGGCTGCTTTACATCCTCGCGGACAAAGAAGTTCGCATCGGCAAAGCGGGCTCCCAATACATGCTCATTGCCCTCCCGCACCAGGTCAAGGCCAAGGTCATCACCATTGCGGATGGCGATAAAGTTCGGGATGAGTTTCCCATCCCTCTCCACCGGGAAGTAACGCTGATGTTTCTTCATCACCGAGACCAGCACCTCGCGCGGCAGCCCGAGGAAATCGGGATTGAAGGAGCCCATCACAGCAGTGGGCATTTCCACCAGGTTGGTCACCTCGGAAAGCAAGGCATCGTCCATGATGGCCTGGCCGCCGAGCAGCGAGGCCGCCTGTTCGACCTGTTCCCGAATGGAAGCCCTGCGCACTTCCGGATCAAGGAGAATGCCCGCCTCCTGCATTGCACGCGGATAGTCCTCCGCGGAGGAAATCCTGATCTCGGGGGAGTCATAGGGGCGCAGCCCACGCGTCAGGTTGGAGGCCAGGACCCCGGCAAATTCAAAAGGGATCACTCGATCGCCCAGCAGGGCGACCAGCCAACGGATGGGGCGGGAAAAGGCAATACCCGAGGAGTTCCATTTCATCGATCTTTCAAACTTGATGGAGGAAATCAGGCCCGCCAGGGCTTGCCCCAGAACCTCCGCTGTGGGCCGGCCCTTCTGGTTGACGGACGCGAACACATACCTGCCGCCATCCTGTTCGCGGACTTCAAGTGCGGAGGGTTCCACGCCGTTCTTGCGGGCAAAGCCCAGCGCCGCGGGGGTGGGGTTCCCGGATTTGTCAAAGGCCTTGTCGGCGGGCGGTCCCTTGACAAGCGACTCGCGGTCCGGCTGGCGGGGGCTGAGCGCCTCGATCATCACGGCAAGACGACGAGGCGTACCCTGGACCTGCACCGCACCATGCTCAAGCGAGAGTTCTTTCAATAAGGCCGGGAAGCGCCCGCGCAGCTGCTCCAATGCTGCATCCAGATCGGCGGCGGGGAGCTCCTCCGTCCCGATCTCAAGGAGAAATGGCTGAGGAGAGGTCGCCTGCGCTCCGCTGGCGGGAGCAGCCGCACCGGCCCCGGCGCTGGACGCTGCCAACTCTTTGCCGGAGGATTCCTTCAGCAGGGGATATTCCAACCGCTGGCGCTGTTCCAGATAAGTCTCGGCTACACGGCGCGCCAGGTCGCGCATGCGGCGGAAGTAGGCCTGACGCTCGGTGACGCCCACCGCGCCGCGCGCGTCCAGCGTATTGAAGATCTGCGAGCACTTGAGCACATAATCATGGGCAGGCAGCACCAATCCCTGCTCCAGGCTGGCCTCCGCCTCGCGCTCGAAGCGTTCGAAGACCTCGCGCATACGCTCCACGTCGGCCACTTCAAAGTAATATTTGCTGTGCTCATACTCTTCGGCGCGACGTACTTCACCGTAGGTGACGGTTTCATTCCACGGCAGATCCCAGGCAGCCTTGACATTATGCATGCCGATCAGGATCCGCTCGAGACCGTAGGTGATCTCCACAGCCACGGGATCGAGGGCAATCCCGCCGACCTGTTGGAAGTAGGTGAACTGGGTGATCTCCTGGCCGTCCAGCCAGACTTCCCACCCCAATCCCCAGGCGGAGATGGCAGGCTGCTCCCAGTTATCCTCCACAAAGCGGATATCATGGCGGCGCAGGTCAACACCTATGGCCTTCAGGGAATCAAGATAGATTTCCTGCGGGTTGCCGGGATCAGGTTTCAGGATGACCTGGAACTGGTAGTGCAATTGGAAACGATTGGGGTTCTCACCATAGCGGCCATCATCCGGACGGACGGACGGCTCGACATAGGCCACATTCCAGGGTTCAGGTCCCAACACTCTCAGGAAGGTGGCGGGATTCATGGTGCCCGCTCCGACCTGGGTGTAATAGGGCTGCCAGAGTACGGTCCCGCGCCCGGCCCAGAACTGCTGGAGAGTAAGGATGACTTGCTGGAAGGTAAGAGGCATAGGATTTTTGATGACTGCAAGGATTCAGCGTTTGGATTATACCGTAGGGAATGTGCATACCTGCAAACAGCCTCCCAAGGCTCTCAATCCCATGACAATAGAGCCCGCAGGAGGTGAAGATTGGTACAATCGGGATAACCATTCTCCCTCCTCAGAGGCCAGAATTTGATGTCACTTCAGCCGAACCATCACAAGATCGCCGTTCGCGTGGAACACCTGCACAAACTTTTCTACTCTGTGCAGGGATTCTGGCGGCGCACGCGCAGACCGGTGGTGGCAGTGGAGGATATTTCGTTCGCGATCCCCAGGGGGCAGCTCTTCGGGATGGTGGGTCCCAACGGCGCGGGCAAGACCACAACCGTCAAGATGCTCTCAACCCTGCTTCTGCCCACCAGCGGCACAGCCCGCATCTTCGGGTTTGACCTGAAGGACACGGAGAACATCCGCCCGCGGATCGGCTTCACCTTCGGAGGCACCAAAGGACTCTACAGCCGCCTGAGCGGGCTGGACAACCTTAAGTATTTCGCGGAACTCTACCGGCTCGATCCGGCGATCATTTCGCGGCGTATCCACGAACTGCTCGAGGTCGTGGGGCTGGCCGGACGCGAGAACGACCGTGTGGAGACCTATTCCAACGGAATGCAGCAGCGGCTGCACTTGGCGCGCGCCCTGCTCCATGACCCGCAGTTGATCTTCCTGGATGAACCAACCGTGGGGATCGACCCGGTGGGAGCCCGCGAGATCCGCCAGCTTATCAAGGGATTGGCAGAGCGCGGCACGACCATTCTACTCACCAGCCACTATATGTACGAAGTGGAAGAGCTGTGCGACCGCATCGCCATCATTAATCACGGCAGCATCGTCGCATTGGATACCCCGTCATCGCTGAAAGCCCGTTCCAGTGGCGATAGTGTCATCGTGATCCAAACGCCCAATGGCGGAGGCCCCCTGCAGGCGGTGCTGCCTTCCCTGCAAAAATATATTTCAACCATCCACAGCACCAGCGGCACCTGGTCGCTCCATACCCGCGCCCCTTCCAAGATACTGAATGAGCTTACCCCGCTGCTCGATCAGAACCTCATCACAAACCTTGAAGTGCGCAACGCAACGCTCGAAGACGTGTACGTGGACATCATAAAAAAACATGCAGATTAGCCGTCCGGGGTTCGTCCTGCAGCAAATGAAGGTGCAGATCCACATGCGGGCCCTGCAGTTGTTCTCCTTCGGGCTGATCGTCACCCAGCCTGTCATCTTCAGTGCGGTGGGATATTTCCTGGCACGGGCCGCCGGGAGGACAGAGATCGACTTGATCCATACCGTCATCGGCAGCGGGGTAATGGGGCTGTGGAGCACGATGCTGTTCATGTCCTTCTACGACGTACGTTCCGACCGGCGCGAGGGCACTCTGGAGGAGATCGTGGGCAGCCCCACCCCACTCTTCACCATTCTCTCTGTCCGCATCCTGACCAATGTCCTTTTTGGAGGACTCTCCTTCCTGCTGTCAGTGTTCGCGGCCTTCCTGATCTTTGGCTATGTGCCTCCGGTTGCAAACCTCCCGTATATCCTTGTCTCACTGGCGGTCCAGACCCTCGGCTTCTGGGGCATCGGTCTCTTCCTGGCATACTGGTCGGTGGTCTCGCGGCTGACCGGTTTTTTTGTCAACTACCTTGAGCTGCCCGTAGGGATGCTCACCGGCTTCATGTTCCCGGTGAGCGTGCTGCCCATCTGGGCGCAGCGACTTTCCTGGTTTACGCCTTTTTCATGGTCCTTCAATGCACTGAGTGCCTCGCTCCAGCCGGGCCCTGACCTGCTGCAGATGGCGGGGAACTGGCTGGTCTCCATCGGAGTGGCGGGGTTATACCTGAGCATTACGCTGCTCATGTCAAGAAAAATGGAGGATATGATCCGCGTGACAGGAGAGTTGAGTTCGGTATGATGAAGGCGATCCGGGGCGACCTGCGGCTGTATCTTGTCAGCGCCTGGTATTCCTACCGGGCCCTGTATGCGTGGCAGACGCTCGGCCCGTATATATCGGGCAAGGTGGCTTTCCCCATCGCACAGATGCTGTTCTTCTACTTCATGGCAAAGATGGCCGGCACATCCGACCCTTTGTATGTAGTGCTGGGGCACATCCTGCTGCTGCCGGCCACCAACGGGGTGGCGGGCGTCTCCATGACCATCAGCGGCGAGAGGGATTTCAGAACGCTGCCCTATCTCATCGCCAGCCCGGCGTCGCGTGCACCGCTCTTTCTGGGCCGCTCGCTGGTGCACATCCTGGACGGGCTGCTCTCCACGATCGCAGCCTTCATTCTGGGTGTGATCTTCTTCCATATCAACCTGAGCCAATCCAATCTGCCGCTGACGATGCTGTGCATCCTGCTCCTGGCAGTCACCTCCTGCGGGCTGGGAATGGTCCTTGGAAGCCTGGCCCTGCGCTCTCCGGAGGCCTGGACGATCACCTCCATACTCAGTATTTTGCTCTACATGCTGAGCGGTGTGAACTTTCCCGTGGACGTGCTGCCGAAAGTCTTCCAGGTCATCTCACACGCCCTGCCGCTGACGCGCGGCATTCAAGCCGCGCGGCTGGCCATGGCGGGTGCTGATTGGAGCGGCATCCAATCGCTCTTCCTCGGCGAGTTGGGGATGGGGCTGATCTATATGGCTATTGGATTCCTGATGTTCACCCAATTCGAGAGACTCAGCCTGGTGGACGGGCAAATTGAGGCAATGTAAAGGGTCCTTAACGCGATGATTTGAAGGGGGATGAACAGAAGATGCTCCCAACAGAATAAGACATGTATTTCGTGGTTCGAAGCGGCGTCTGCGCCTGAAATGGCTGTTATTCCCCAACGGCCTCGGCAGGCGCAGGCTTGCGCAGAACCCTGAGCGGGTCGCCGCCTTCGCGCAGGGTGAGTCCATGCAGCAGCAGGCCGAATTGGGAGAAACCAAACCACAGCAGAAAAAGAGTCAGGATGATCGAGACGCGGTCGATCCAGCCGGGCAGCGAAATTATGATCTGCCGCACTTGCATATGCCATCCGCTCACCTTGCCGTCATATTCGATCACGGCGTCCAGCAGCTCATGGATATGTCCCTTGGTCTCGGTCAGGTCCCCACCCAGCAGATAGGAGGTGTCGCTGGTAAAAATCTCGGCCCTTTGCACCAACTCCTGCATTCCGGCCATCTGCGCATTAAGCGAATCCACTCCGCTGATCAAGTTTGCAAGAAACTGATCGCCGGGCAGGTCCAGGTCAAGGAGGGGGAGATCATTGATCTTCTGGAGGGCGGCGCGCAAGTTTTCGAGCGTTGAGCGGACCTGCCCGATCCCGCCCTTCGTGGTTTCCAGGCCGGGAAGGACCTTGTTGTCGAGCGTATCGCTGAACTGGTCAAAGAGCTTCCTTGCCTCATCGGTCTGGTCCTTCAGGGAGGCCAGAGTCTTCTCAGCGGTCTCTACAATGCGCAGGGTGCGCTCCAACTCTGTACGGGCATTACGGATGGCCGTCCGGGCCTGGATCAGTTCGGCGTCGACCGCTTCCAAGCGGCGGACAGCTTCACGCGTGAGAGGGGTATTATTCACCCAGATCAGGACGATGGCAGCGCCGCTGAGAAGGATCAGTGCGGCGCTGAAATAGATCAGGAAAGCGACAAGTATCCGGCGAGCCATGGTGATTCCTTTTTCGAGGCAGAGAAGGGAGCATCATTGAAAGAGAGGACTGCACGATCGCCCTGCAATGACATGAAAATTATACAGCGGAAAGAGGTCCGTTTTTTTATGGTTAAATTGCACTCATGATGGAAGGAGAGGCGGAATTCAAGGTCCTCATTATCGGAGGCGGGCCAGGAGGTCTTTCCACCGCGCTTCACCTCGCCAGAGATCACCCGGAAGTGGCGCGGCATACACTGATCATCGAGAAAGAGCATTACCCCAGATTTAAGCTATGCGCAGGCGGGCTGGTGGTAGACGCGGAATTGATCCTGCAGCGTCTCGGGTTGGACACCTCCGAAGTCCCGCATGTGGATGCCGGGGAAGTACGTCTTGATTTTGAAGGGAAAGGGGTTAGGCTCCGCCCCCCTGGCAGGCGCGCGCTGCGGATCATCCGACGGGACGAGTTCGATGCCTGGTTGGCGCGCAAGACCCGGGAACGAGGTGTGGAGATCCGGGAGGGGGTGAACGTCCGGAACGTCCGCACGGATGCTGAAGGGGTCACGGTGGAAACAGAGACGGGGAGCTTTCGGGCGCAGGTTGTAGTCGGCGCGGACGGCTCGAACGGCCGCACGCGGCGCTGCATCTTTCCAGACGAACCGGTCTCAACGGCGCGACTGCTGGAGTTGATCACGCCAGAAAGGGCGCAGGTCTCCAAAGGAGGGCGCGAAGCCCCTCATGCAGGGGCCAGTGCATACTTTGACTTCTTTCCGGTGCCAGAAGGGATCGCCGGCTATACATGGGACTTTCCCACGCAGGTGAAGGGCGGGCGGCAGCGCTGTTGGGGCATATACGATACCAACATGCTGGCCCATCGAAAACGCCCGGCCCTCAAGGAGCCGCTGAGGGAGGAGATGAGACGACAGGGATACGACTTGGATGATTATGAGTTGAAAGGCCACCCGATCCGCTGGTTCGAGCCGGAGAAGCCCATGTCTGCGGGACGGGTACTGCTGGTGGGTGACGCGGCGGGCTCGGACCCGCTCTTCGGGGAGGGGATCAGCATCGCACTGGGATATGGGGCGCTGGCGGCACAGGAGATCGGGGAAGCCTTCCAAAGGCAGGACTTTTCCCTGGAAGGCTACAAGCGCCGGGTGATGAGGAGCAGCCTGGGGCGCTCGCTGGCGAGGCGCTGGTTCATCGCGAAGGTCATCTACCGGATGCGCTGGCGCTGGTTCCAACTGCTGTTATGGCGTGGGATGAAGCTGGCAGTGCTCGCAGCCGGGTGGCTGTGGGTGGTGAACTGGGGGAAAAAACTAAAATAACCGCTAGCGTTTGATGTCGCGCAGGAAACCGGGGGTATTAAGCTCGCGCTCCAACAGGTAAGTGAAGTAACCCTGCATGATGGTCTCCAGTTCTCTGTGCGCGGCGTCATCCGGATGGGCACGCAAAGCCTCCTTCCAGGCGCTGCGTTGGAAATGTCGCAGGAACTTGAGCGCCTCCAGTGAAACAGGATGCAAGCCCTTGACACGCTCGGCACAGAACGGGCAGATCACACCGCCGGCCGCATAGGAGAAATATTGGTCCTCCGGGAGTATCTGGCGGCTGCAGTTGGCGCACTCGAAGAGCCGGGGCCGAAAGCCGAGAAAATCCAGCAGGCGCATCTCATAATAGCGAACGGCCAGCCAGGGATCGGGTTCGGAGGCGATGCGGCTCAGGGTCTCGGTGAGCAGCCGGAAGACACCCGGCACGCCGATATCTTCGTCGGGAATGAAGCGGTCCAACAACTCAATGACATAGGCGGCACAACCGGTGAGCGTCAGGTCCTCGCGGATGCGGGGATAGGCCTGGATGGTCTCGGCCTGGGTGACAATGAGCAGGTCGCGCCCTTTGGAGAGCTGCAGGTTGACGTGCGTGAACGGCTCCAAATGCCCGGCCTTGCGGGAGGTCAGTTTGCGGACGCCCTTGGCGATGGCGCGCGTTTTCCCCTTTTGGAGGGAATAAAGCACCAGCAGGCGGTCGGCCTCGCCCCAATCACCGTGGCGCAGGACGACAGCCTCGAGGCGGAAGGAACGGAAATCAGCCATGCGACTGCCGGAGCAGCTCAACCTTCGTGCAGCGGAAGATGATCCGGGGTGAAGGCCTCGGGCAGAAGCTCCGCGACAGACAGCTCGCGGATGAGCCGGCCTTCGCCATCACAGATCAGCACGATGGTATCCAGCCCAAACTCAGCCAACACCTGGCGGCAGGCGCCGCAGGGAGATCCGCCGTTATCGGTCACCACTGCGATCGCCTCGAACTCGCGTTCGCCCTCCGAGACGGCCTTGAAGATGGCCGTCCGCTCGGCGCAGTTGGTCACCGGATAGGCCGCGTTCTCCACATTCACACCGGAGAAGAAACGGCCGCTTTTGGTCTTCAGCGCCGCCCCAACGCGGTAATGCGAGTAAGGAACATAAGCATATTTGCGCACCTGACGGGCGGAATCGATCAGAGACTGGCGTTCTTCCTGTGTAAGGGTCATGGGCTCTCCTTTTAGGTTTATTTGTGATTCTTCTTCCTGCGCTCCACCCTGCGGATGGCGCGCGCCGGCATACCCACGACCAGCGTATCCGGAGGGATATCCTTTGTAACGACCGCACCCGCGCCGGTGCGGGCTCCATCACCGATGTTAAGCGGGGCGACCAACATGGTATCCGAGCCGATGAACACGTCCTCGCCGATGACGGTGGGGTGCTTCTTGTCGCCGTCGTAGTTGCAGGTGATGGTCCCGGCTCCGATGTTGGTCTCCGCGCCGATGGTTGCGTTCCCGATGTAGGAGAAATGCCCCATCTTGACGCCCTCGGCCAGGTAAGAGTCCTTGACTTCGCCGAAGTTGCCCATATGGACGTGGCTGCCCAGATGTGCACCGCGCCGCAGCCGGGCAAAAGGCCCCATATCCACATCATCCTCCAACAGAGCGCCTTCCATCACGGAAGCCAGCACCTTGCAGCGGTCCCCGACCTTCGAATCGCGGATGATGGTATTGGGACCGATCAGATTGCCTTCACCGATCACGGTCTTTCCATGCAGAAAGGTATTGGGCAGCAGGGTGGTATCGCGGCCGATACCGATCCCGGCCTCGATGTAGGTGGATAAGGGGTCGAGGATGGTGACACCATTGAGCATATGCTGCTCATTGATGCGCCGGCGCATGACCGCCTCGGCCTCGGCCAGGTGCACGCGCGTATTGATACCAATGGTCTCTTCGAGGTCCTGCATGAGGACGGCTTTGACAGGCAGGCGGTCGCGGACGGCCAATTCCACGGTGTCGGTCAGATAATACTCGCCCTTCTTCGAAAGGGGGATGCGGTGCAGAGCCTCCCAGAGCCAGTCGGAACGGAAGCAGTACGCGCCCACGTTCAGCTCCGTGATCCTCTTCTGCTCTTCGCTGGCGGCATGTTCCTCGATGATCGCCGCCACACTTCCATCCGCCCCGCGCAGGATGCGCCCGAAGCCGCGAGGCGAGCTGGAGACCACCGTCAGCAGGCTCATGGGCCCGTGGTTGGCATACTGGGCATCCACAAGTGCCTGAAGGGTCTCCGGTCGCAGCAGCGGCATGTCACCATAGCAGACCAGCACAAACTCGGTGGAATCCTTGAGGAGCGACTCCGCCTGCATGACCGCATGACCGGTCCCCAGTTGGGGATCCTGGAGCACGATATGGGCCATTCCGTCGAGAAAAGCGCTCACGGCCTCGCTCCCATGTCCGACCACCACCACGGGTTTCTCCGAGGCGGCCTGTCCCACCGCCTGGAGCGAATGCCAGATCATGGGACGGCCCGCCACGGTGTGCAGCACCTTGGGGAGGGCAGATTTCATGCGGGTGCCCTGTCCGGCCGCGAGCAGGACGGCAGTTGTTTTCATGGATGACTCCTGAGAAAAAAACAGGCCTACTCCCCACGCGGGGCCGTAAGACCTGTGCTTGAGAAACGCCCCGCTGTGCGCGGAGAAGAAGCTGGCTGGGGCGCCTGGATTCGAACCAAGATCCACAGCTCCAAAGGCTGGTGTGCTGCCCTTGCACCACGCCCCAGTGCGGGCAAGATTGTATCACAGGGAAAAGGCGGGGACAATGTCAGGACTCTTGGCCGGCCTCGCCGGGAAGCAAGCCCATCTTGCGAGCCTCATCATACGAGAGGGCATCCGGGTTGGAGGCAGGTTTCCCGTGTTTTTCGGCGGCCTGGTCCCAAAAATCTTCCATTTCCTGGGCCTTCAGAGACGGGCGAGCCACTTGATCCAGAAGAGCATCCATCTCCGGAGCGACCGGCAGTTCGCCTGTTTTGCTCCTGGCCTTTTTGGGCGGCTCCTGAACCGGGGCCAACTGTTCAGGCTTGACCAGAGGTCCGGTCACGCCCAATTGCGCGAGGGCCTTCTCGACATGCTTGCGCAGGGTGAGCATGGCTTGGACGGTCTCCAGCACGCGCTCTGTGCCGGCCAGTCCCTTGCCCGCCACCAGCAGGGAGTAGGAAGTATCCACAGGGATGAAAAGCAGGTCTTGATCGCCACCGGGGAAGACGTGGAAATTTTCCAGCCGTTCCTGGTGGATGAAGCGGGAAGCCTTCAGGCTGGCGGCATAGATGGCCGTGAGCGCCGATAGCAGGGAGACCTCCAGGCTGCTATCACGCAGATCGCCGGCGCGCGCCAGAACCCGGCCGCGATCGCTGAGGAGGAAGACCGCATGGGCATCCAGATCCTGCCGGAAATTGGTGAGCAGCTCGGAGAGCCGGCTCTGCCGGGCGACCACGCGTTCCTCGGTCTCCGGCGGAAAGATGAGGCGGGTGAGCCCGAGGCTGCGCTCCACCACATCCAGGAAGTCGGCAAGGGGAATGGGCTTGGTGAATACGGCTACCGCGCCGGCATTGAGCATCTGCTCGCGGGCGCGGCGTTCCAGCAGGCCGCTGATCAGGACAACCTTGACATCCGGGTTGCGGGAGCGGATCTTGTGTACCAGTTCGATCCCGTTCATGCCGGGCAGGAGGTAATCGGCCACCAGGAGATCCACATGGCGGCGCGAAGCAGCGAGAATGGCCTCCTCACCGGAGGGCGCCTCGATCACATCCAGCTCATGCCCCATGGTCTTCAGGGTGGAATGCAGCAGATGAACGATATTGCGCTGGTCGTCCACAAGCAGGATGCAAGGGTTCATGGCAGCACGATCCTGTGAGGCGGGAGGCTAGAGAAATTTCTCTGCGAAATGACAGGCTACCAGATGGTCGGGCTTGATCTCACGGAAGGCGGGTTCCTCGACCGAACAGATCTTCTCGGCGATGGGGCAGCGCGGATGGAAACGGCAGCCCTTGGGCGGGTTCAGCGGGCTGGGGACATCGCCCTTCAGGACGGTGCGCTGGCGTTTAAGCCTGGGGTTGGGGACAGGGATGGCGGACATGAGCGCCTGTGTGTAGGGATGAAGGGGGAGGCGGTACAGCTCCTCGCGCGAGGTCAGTTCGACCATCTTGCCCAGGTACATGACCGCCACGCGGTTGGAGATGTGTTCCACCACGCTCAAGTTGTGGGCCACGAACAGGTAGGTAAGGCCAAATTCATTCTGCAAGTCCTTGAGGATGTTCAGGACCTGGGACTGGATGGATACATCCAGTGCGGAGACCGGTTCATCACAGACGATGAATCTGGGGCGCAGGGCCAGAGCACGCGCAATGCCGATACGCTGGCGCTGACCGCCGGAGAACTCATGCGGGTAACGGCGTGCGTGGTAATCTTCCAGACCCACCTTTTTAAGCGTGTCCAGCATCAGGTCGAAACGCTCAGAGGGGGTGCCAATGCGGTGGATGTTGAGGCCCTCCATGACCGATTCGCCGATCGGAACGCGGGGGTCGAGGGAGGCATAGGGGTCCTGGAAGATGATCTGCATATCGCGGCGCACGTGTTTCAATTCGCTGCCGCGCAGCTTGAGCACATCCCGTCCGTCAAAATGCACCGAGCCCGAACTGGGTTCGATCAGCCGGAGCATGGAGCGTCCGACGGTGGTCTTGCCGCAGCCGGATTCACCCACCAGGCCCAGAGTCTCGCCCTGCCTCACGGTGAAGGAGACATCATCCACGGCCTTGACCCAGTTCACGATACGCTGCATCAGTCCGGCGCGCACCGGAAAATATTTGACCAGGCGCTCGATCTGGACCAGTTCGCGAGCGGGTGCAGCAGGCGTTTCCACATTCATGGCGGTATTCTCCACGGTCGTCATCGGGCACCCAGAGGGGCGGTATGCCCGTGCTCAGGGGCATCCTGATAGAGCCAGCAGCGGACGAGGTGGGCAGGTTTTTCCTCGGCAAGGTCAGGCTTGACCTCTGTACAGATCGCCATGCCATATTTTTCACGGGCGGGGCAGCGGGGGGCAAAGCGGCACCCGGGGGGCAGGTTGACCAGGTTGGGCACCGAGCCGGAGATTACATCCAGGCGTTCTTTGATCTCACCCAGCACGGGGATGGAACCCATGAGGCCCTGGGTATAGGGATGCAGGGGCTGCTCGAAGAGGGGGTCCACATCGGCCTGCTCAACGATCTCACCGGCATACATGACGGCCACGCGCTCGGCCATCTCAGCGATAACGCCCAGGTCATGGGTGATGAGGATGACAGAGGTGCCCATCTTCTCGCGCAGGCTGCGCATGAGGTCCAGGATCTGGGCCTGGATGGTGACATCCAGAGCAGTGGTGGGCTCATCGGCGATCAACACCTCGGGAACACAGGCCAGGGCCATGGCGATCATGACGCGCTGGGCCATGCCGCCGGAAAGCTCATGTGGGTAGGATTCGGCGCGGCGCTCGGCATCCGGGATACCCACCATTTTAAGGAGCTCCACGGCGCGGTTCTGCCCGGCCTCCTTCCCGAAATCCTGATGGATGTTGAGCACCTCGGCGATCTGGTCGCTGACTTTGAAGACCGGGTTGAGAGCAGTCTGCGGCTGCTGGAAGATCATCGAGATACGGTTGCCGCGGATCTTGATCATCTCGCTTTCGGGAAGTCGGAGCAGGTCCTCACCATCCAGGGTGATCTCGCCTTCCACCACGCGGCCGGGAGGGGCAATGAGGCGCATAATGGACAGGGATGTGACGCTTTTACCGCAGCCGGATTCGCCCACCAGCCCCAACACCTCGCCCGGATAGACAACAAAACTGACACCATCCACAGCACGCACGATACCGTCTTCGGTATAGTAATAGGTTTTGAGATTTTTTACTTCCAACAGAGGATTTTTATCGGTCCGGGGCACTGGGCATACTCCTGTGGATGGAATATCTGATTATACTGCCACTTATCCAGGATGCAGCGTTCAGAGGGCGGGGACGGCCAACCCCGGGGCTCCGTAGAGACCGGAGAGACCCTCCGGGAGGAATTGGAAGGGATAAGCCAGGCCGCGATACGCTTCATGGATCACCCCCTGGTAAAGCGGAATGAACGGAAGCTGCTCCATCAGCACCGACTGGATGTAGTTTATGGACTGGCGGGCGGTTTCCAGGTCCGCGGTGAGGCGCAGGGAGCGGCAGGCCTCTTCTAGTCTCGTAGCAGGAACTGCGAAGGCACCAGGCAGGGTGAGCCAATCACAGAGATAGCCAGGGTAATCGCCAAGCTGCCAGCCGAGCAAGGCCATGTCATATTCGCCGGTGCTGAAGACGGCGTAGCGGAGATCTTCAGCAGAGACGAAGCGGACCGAGACCGGCAGTCCCAGGCGGGAAAACGAAGCGACCAGAGAATCGGCCGCGGCAGCCCGCTGCGGGTCGTCAGTCTGCAAGGGCGCCAGGAGGATGAGCGGAGGCAATGGAGAGCCATCCGGGAGCGAGAACCCCCCGCCCGGCGCCTGCTCCGAGGGCTCGCGACTCCAGCGGTAGCCCGCCTTTTTCAAGGCCTCGACCGCCAGGCGCAGGTCCGCCCCCGAGGTACAGGAAGGACCCGCCGCAGCATTGTACCAACTCCCATCGACAGGCAGGACAAAGGAATCGAGCGCGATCACACCCAAAGCCCGCGCCATCCCGGCCCGGTCAATGACACAGGCGAGGGCCTGGCGCAGGGCAGGTTCGGAAAGCACTGCATGGAGGGGATTGAAAACGAGAAAGCGCGCGCTGCGGGTGGCGTTTGCGGCGATGACCAGGGATGGATCATTCTGAAGCTGAGCGAGGACCAACTCCTGGGGCAGGCCGCCCGGGTCGAGGATGGCATCCACCTGACCTTTCTTCAGGGCTTCGACGGCCGAGGCTTGCGAGGAGTAGAGGGAATAGGTCGCGCCATCGAAAGCGGAGGCCCCAAAGGGAAAGGAAGGATTGGCGGGGCGGGTGAAGAGGTTCGTCTTCTGCGAAGCACGCAGGAAAGGTCCAAAGACCGGTTCGTCCTGATCGGGGAGTGCAAAGAGAGCGGAGCGGGCCGCGTCCAGAGCCGCATCGTATTCGTCCTGCAATTTGGCGGTACGGGCGTTCAGGGAGTTCAGCTCGTTCTGGTTGCGGGTGAGCCGTCCGGAAACATCCCTGTAGCTTTCGGAGTTGGGCGGGGTGAGTCGCAGGAGGGCGCTGTCGGCATCGATCTGGGATTGGACCGCGGCAGCCTGGGTGCGGGTCGATTCCACCGAGGCAGCCAGATCCGCAGAAGGCAGCAGGGCCGCGGCCTGGGCAAGTTTGGGCGACCAGTAATCCCGGCTGAGGATGGGCCCCTGGAGGGCGCCGTACTGCCAATCGCCCACATTGAAGGGAGCTTTGAAGGTGAACTCCACGGTCCCGTCCCCTGCAGCTTCGACGCCCTGCAGCAGGTCCGGGTTATAGGCAGAGTCCCAGTCGAGGCCGAGGCGAAAGGCCAGGGCCGTTGAGGCAGTGAAGGCGACATCCGCGGCAGTGAGGGGAGAGCCATCGCTCCAGTACAGGCCGGGCTTGAGCGTCACCCGCGCGGTGAAAAGGCCGCCCTCGGACAATATGGAAGAGGGCATCCCCTCCGCGAGGTAGGGCTCGAACTCACGAGCGGGTATCGAAAGGCGGAAGAGCGAAGGATACTCTCCGGAGTGCAGGGCGCGGTTGGCATAACCTGCGCCAGCCTCGTCAAAGAGCGCCCAGACGTTCACCTCGCGAGGCGCTTCGAGCAGCGCAAAGCGGATCATCCCGCGGCGCGGCGTCCGGGTCGGGGTGACGGGCACGCTTACACTCGCAGGAACAGTGGGCAAAACCCCTGTTTCCGTAATCACGGGAGCAGGGGCGGAGGGCGAGCAGGAGGCGGCCAGGAATCCAAGCAGGGCAGTGCAGAGCGTGAGCCGATGCACTACTGCTGGCAGGAGGGGCCGTAGTCGAAGGCTTCGATGTTCCAAAGCGGGCTGCCGGAGGGGTCAAGATCAAAGTGACAGAGGTCGGGGCGGGCGGCCGCGACGCGCAGGCGGAAGTAGAGCGGTATGGAAGGAAGATCATCCGCGAAGATGAGCTGCGCCTGCCGGTGGGAGGCGGTATAGGCTTCCTCATCGGGGAGAGCCTGCCGGGCCGCGGCACAGGCGGCATCAAATTCGGGGTTGGAGTAGCCGGAGGTGTTGGTGCCGATCCAGTGGTTGGAGGCTGAGGGGATCTGGCGGCTGGTGAACCATTCGCAGGGAGGCTCGATGCCGTTAACGCCCATGGCGTACTCAAGCATGTCGAAGCGGCGGCCGAACAACGGCCCCTCGGGGCCGGGGAGGTACAGATCATTCTGCGAGAGGTACTGAACATTGAGGCCCACCCCGCACTCGGAGAGCGAAGCGGAGAGTATCTCCACGACCTGGCGGCGCTGGGTGGCAGGAGTGGTGTAGTAGTTGAGCAGCAGGGGTGTACCGGCTGCCACGTTCTTGACGCCCACGGCCTGGCGGGGGGTGGTCGGGTCCCCGTCGGTATCGCGCCAGCCGGCCTCCTCCAGCAGGGAGATTCCGGCGGTCGGGTTGAAGGCATAGGCAGCGGCGGAATCATTGTAGAGCGGGTGTTGGGGCGGCAGGTAGGTATTGGGGACAGTGGTCAGGCCGAAGAGCACCGTATCCACGGCCTTCTGGCGATCCAGGCAGAGGGCCAGGCCCCGGCGCGTGCGCGCATCGGAGAGGATATCCTGGCGATCTTTGGCAAAGAGGGTGTCATAACCGTCGTCATAGGAGGCGGGTTTAATGCCGAGGCCCAGCCACTCGATGGTCATGCCGGGAGCGAAAGAGGCGCGCAGTTGCCCGCTGGCCTGCATCTGCTGGAGCAGGGCGGCCTGCCCGTCCAGGGGAACAGTGGGATCGAGCAGGTCACAGCGGCCGGCGGCCAACTCGGAGATGGCCGAGTTGGGGTCGGCGATGAAGCGATAGATGAGGGTATCAAATTTTGGGAAACCGTCAGCAGCGTGGAAGTAATTGAGGCTGCGGGTGAGGGTGATGTGATCGGCGGGCAGCCATTCCTGCAGCACATAGGGACCCCAGCCTAGTGGGGAGCGGGTGGAGACATCCACTTTTTGAAGCTCCCCGGAGCTGAATTGTCCCCAAACGTGCTTGGGAGCAGGCGGCCAGAAGTTCGTGAAATAGGTCGGGTCAATGAAGCCGGGCTTGCCCCACCATTGCACACTGGTCGCGTCGGCAGCCTCGTAGGTCTGGGTGCGGTCCACGAGGTAGGTGGGGCCAAGCGAGGCGGGGTCGGAGGCGAGGCTGAAAGCGTAAACCGAGTCTTCGGCGGTGAGGGGCGTGCCGTCGGACCAGACGATATCGGCACGCAGTCGGAAGGTCACGTTCATTTGGTCCATGAGGACGGAGGTGGTTCCATCGTAAGTGACGGCGCAGTCATCGGCGCGGCAGCCGGAGGGCCGAAAGAGCACACCTTTTTCCAGGGAGACGAGGTTCCCGGCGGCGTCCACAACCTCATCCCCGCCATCGACAGAGACAGGCGTGACCTGGGCATCGCCGTTGTCCAGGCTGGGGAGCCGCGACAGGATGACAGGCTGGTAATCGTATCCGACGGTGTCAATGGGGCCGTCATTGATCGCCTCAAGGACGCTGCGGGCAGCGGAGTTGGGCGCGCCGTAGGGATAGAGGGTATTGGGTTCCTCGCCCAGGCAGACCGTGAGGGTGCGGGCGGGCGGAACGGGAGTGAAGGTGGGTTCCACAGTGACAGGAGGGGTGGGGCTGGGCTGCGGAGCATTGAGGCTGCCGCAGGCCGACAGAGCGAGGGATAAGACAAGTATGGGATAAAGGCGCTTGCGTAGGCTCATGGTGATTTTCCTTCTCCTGCTCCTGTAACCCGGCGGGGAATCGCTGACCGGCTGGGGACATTATACAATCAGTTGAGGAGAGCAGTGGAGGGCTG
>CAYMQX010000001.1:0-28425 GCA_964392495.1 uncultured Anaerolineaceae bacterium | reverse complement strand
GCCCAGCCCGCGGATCCGAACAGGGTGCGCCCGAGCAAACGCAAGGGCCACATACCCACCCATGGAGTGCCCTGCGATCACAGCCTGCCGGATATCGAGTGCATCCAGCAGCCCTGCGAGGTCCTCCGCATAGGTTTCCATCCCATACTCCCCCTCTGTGCCATTGCTCTCCCCAAAGCCGCGCAAATCGGGGGCAATAACGTCAAAGGAATCCGCCAACAACGGGATTATCTTTTCCCAGATTGAATGGTCGAGCGGATAACCGTGGATCAGGATCAAAGGTGTGCCTTCGCCCTGGCGCACATAGGCAAGCTCAGTGCCATTTACAGCCACCCGGTCCATATCTACCTTTCCTCCTTCTTCAGAATACCAAAAACGGGGACATAACCCCGGCAGGCTGGAATTATTGCCCGGCTCCCTGGCTGCCCATCAGCCAGGAACGGGCATACTTAACGGCATCTTCACGCGTGGAAACCTTTCCCGTAGCCTGAGCCTCGCGCAACGCATCGATTAACTGGCCAAGCCGGGGGCCTGGTTCAATACCCAATTCCTTGATAAGTTCTTTCCCATCCAGCAGCCTCGGCGGCGAGACCGATTCCTCAGGCTTTTCCCAGAAGTTTTCCAGCAGGATCCGGGCCACATCCAGCGCAGCCATCCAGGTTTCTTGATTAAGACCGCCCGCCCGGGTTCCCCGTAAGTCCGCCAGGCCGAAAAGCACAAGGTCCGGACCGGCCGGGCCGCTATCGCGAAAAAAGCGGTAGATCGTCTTACGCGAAGGTCCGCGTCCTTCTTTCTCCATCCGGCTGGTGATGTAATGAAACCTCATATGCTCTTTAATGATTACACGCAAGCGATCAATCTCATCATTGCTGAGGCGCAGGGCACCGGCGCGCTCCGCTGCGACCTCTGCTCCCTGCTGGTCGTGCCCCAGGAAACGGATCCGGCCGTCCGGTTCCACCGTCCGCGTCGATGGTTTGCAAATATCATGATAAAGCGCCGTAAGAAACAGCAGCGCTCTATAACTTCGATCGGCGTTCAACTCGGTTTTCAAATGAGATGCCAGTTGCTCCCGGAAGCGCCCCAGGTGCATCGCCAGAGACTCCGTAAAGAGGTCATCGGTTTCCTCCTCATGAGAATCCACCCGCAGCGCTGCAAGGATCGATTCCAGATTCTGAAGGACCGCCAGTGTATGATTCCAGACATCGTAAACATGTGGGGCGGATTGCTCCACTCGCTTGAGCGCGTCCAGTTCTGGCAAGAGATCTTTCAAAGCGCCCAATAGGTCCAGCGCCCGTATGGCGGCTTCCAGTTTGGGACCGTCGAAGATCTTGAACAACTCATCCCTCTGCCGCTCCACGCTGGCCTGCTTCAACCCTGCTGCAGCTTCTTTCATCTGTCTGCGGGTCCCAGGTTCGATCTTGAAATCCAGCCTGGCAGCCAGCCGCACTCCTCGCAATACACGCACCGGATCATCTTGCATGGAGCGATCTGTGCAGGCATGAATGCGCTTCGCGCGCAGGTCGGCGCCTCCATCCATCGGATCAAGCAGAACTCCCGTTCGGACATCGTAGGCAATGGCATTAATGGTGAAATCCCGGCAGCGCAGATCGGTCTCAAGATCCGGCCCGGGGTAGTGATCCCCCTCTCCCCGATACGCCGCAAAATCAAGGAAGATACGCGCCCCATCGGCTTCATGCAGGATAACCCTTCCCGTATCCCGCTCACCATCCAATACCTGGAAGTCTCCTTTCAGGCTGCCGGCCACGCGTCTCGCCATGTCAATACCCGCCGAAGGCACGGCAAAATCCAGGTCGTGCGAACTGCGCCCTAAAAGCATATCGCGGACCGCTCCCCCAACCAGGTAAAGTTCGTGGTCCGGTAAAAGGCCGCGGATCTTTTCAACCATTGGCGAAACAGGCAGATTTAAAGGCACGTAATCAATCTCAGGAGTCTCTTTATAACGGCTGGATTGAGCCGCCCGCAGCGCCTGGGCTGGCGTCCCTCCCTGGGCAATGATACGCCCGCGCAGTCGGGCCACCCACCGGCCTGTATAGCCGGAGGCGCTCGCATCACCCCTGTCATCCAATTCTTGGGGAGAGTGCATCATTCACTCCGTGGGCCTTATCCTTGCTGGGAGGGCGGCTTGTACTTTTCCAGGTCCACGACCCCCACAAATCGGAGGTTGCGGTAATACTCGTCCAGGTCCAGGCCATACCCAAACACGAATTTGTTCGGGATCTCAAAGCCTTTGTAAGCGATCGGCACATACGCCTCCCGCCGCTCGGGTTTATCCAGTAGTGTGCAGACCTTTAGCGATGCGGGCTGCCGTGTACTAAGCAATTCCAACACCGAGGATATTGTATGGCCGCTGTCCACAATATCCTCGACAAGCAATACATCCTTTCCCCTGATATCGGTCTGCAGATCAAGCGTCACACGCGCAAAACCGGATGACTGACGTTTTCCGAGCCCATAGGAGGAAACTGCCATGAAATCCACCATGTGGGGCACACTGATATGGCGGCTCAGGTCCACCAGGAAAGGCACTCCGCCACGCAGGATGCATATCAAGAGCAGGTTGCTCTTGGCATACTCCCGGCTGATCTCCTGGCCCATTTCGGCCACACGCTTCTGGAGAGCCGTTTCATCGATTAATACTTCCGCAAGGACTTCCTTATATTCCTGCATTCACACCTTACTGTGGAACTTCATGGTGCAGTCGACAGCGGGCTTCATATAACTCGGAGGCCCCTACAATAACGACCGGATCGTCATAATGAGCCGGCTTTTCATTGACAAGCCGTTGCGTCCGTGAGGCTTCGTCTCCGCATACCATGCAGATGGCATGGAGCTTGTCCACCCGCTCGGCAATGCACATCAGGGCCGGCATGGAGCCGAAGGGTTCGCCTCGAAAGTCAGTATCCAGGCCCGCGACAAGCACCCGAAGTCCCCGTGCAGCCAATTCTTGCGCGACCTTCACAACCCCATCATCCAGGAACTGGGCCTCATCGATCCCTACCACCGTGGTATCCGGTTCCAGTTTCGCGAGGATATCGGCTGCGCTCTGAATAGGCAGCGCATCAAAGTTCGAACCGGCATGCGAAGTCACCTTGCTGACCGTATAGCGCACGTCAATGGCAGGCTTGAAAACCTGCACTTTCTGCCTGGCAATGGTGGCCCGTACCAGTCGCCGGATCAACTCGTCCGTTTTGCCGCTGAACATCGAACCGCAGATCACTTCAACCAACCCGTGCGTATGTTTCATTTGCGATGAATATCCTTGAGCGTAGTCAGGTTGCCGTGCTTTTGTCCCATTATAGCAAACAGGCAGACGATCTCGCGTCTGCCTGTTTGAAAATCACTGCTTCGTTCTACGCTGCAGCCTGCGCTTCAGGGAGCTCGTATCCCATGCTGCGCAGCTTCTTCTTGGCGGTTGTAAGCGAAGACTGCCCAAAACCTGCGATAGTCAGCACCGACTTGTCGCCCTCGGCAAGTTTGGTCAAAAGCTGGCCGATCTTTTCGATCCCGCCCTTCTTGAGAGCCTCCGTAGCCCGGGTAGAGAGGCCGAGTTCTTCGATCAGCCGTTCAGGCGAACTCTTGGCAGCCTCGCGGGCCTCCTTGGCCTGGACATGTGTCTGACGGGCCTGCAGTTTTTTGTAGAAGCGGTCCACTTGACCTTCAATATCGATTATACGGGCCGCCTCGCCGGAAAAGAACGGGTGGCAATTGGAGCAGATATCCACTCGCAATTCCTTCCGGGTCGAACCGGTCGTCCAGGTCTTTCCGCAGGATGCACAAGTGACCTTGGCATCCGGATAGTAAGTGGGATGGATTTCAGGTTTCATGACTTCCTTTACTTGCTCTCAGCCTCAGGCAGGACGTTCACGCGTTTCCGTCCATGTACGATGTCGAACATCACGACCCCGTCGATGATGGAAAAGAGCGTATCGTCCTTGCCTGCCAGTACATTCAGCCCAGGCTTGATCTTGGTCCCGCGCTGGCGTACGAGGATATTGCCCGCCAGAACGAACTGGCCGGCATAGCGCTTCACACCCAGACGCTGGGAATTACTGTCCCGTCCGTTGCGGCTGGAACCGCCGCCTTTTTTGTGTGCCATTTTTACCTCAAATTACTTCGTGGTCTTTTTGGTCGTCGTTTTTTTGGCGGGCGACGCCGGCTTGGTGGTCTTTTTGGCCGCAGGCTTGGCAGTCGCTTTGGGAGCCTTGACGCTTTTCTCGACCTTGGTCTTGGGAGCGGTTTCAACCGCTGCTTCCTCAACCTCCGCCGGTTTCGCCATCCGGGCGGGCTTGCCTTCCTCGTCCGGACTTCCAATGAATTCGACCATCAGGCGGGTATATTGGTGGCGGTGCCCGCTCTTAACACGGATGCGTTTCTTGGGGCGATACTTGAAGGTGACGACCTTGGGACCTTTGACATGGGCAAGCACTACCGCCCTGACCAGGATCCCGTTCACAACCGGAGTCCCGACTTTCACATCCTCCCCATCTGCCATCAACAGGATGTTCTCAAGATCGAGTTTCTTACCCGGTTCAACTGACAGGCGGTCCACATCCAAGGTCCCGCCTTCGACGGCGCGATATTGCTTCCCGCCGCTTTCAATGATCGCATATTTCATTTTTTTATTCTCCAGTCATTCACTTCGCCGTGATGCCTGCGGGTCTCGTGCCAGCCCTGGGTTCAGACGGGCCGCACCTGCGCCTGCGTACGGGGAAGCTGGGTTATACAAGCGCTCGCCCCAGCAAACCGACTGCCGGGGCAGAAGCGGTCGATATTATACATTCGGCTCCGGATTGTGTCAACCTTAAACGGGACTAGAAGCAGGGTTTTTCCAAAGTCAGGAATTTTGTGGCTTGACTTCGTATAGAAGTCAACAAATTGCCATTTATGCCAAATTTGTTGAGATGACGCCGCAGGTCTTAATTCTTGTCAAGCGACTTTGGAAAAACCATAGGACTAGAAGATTATCCTTGGGCTGGCCAGGCCTGAACCCTGCTCCGTTCATCAGGCTCCCGTAATTGGAATTACCCTCACTCTGTAATACAATCATACTGTTCCGCCAGATCATCCCAGGAGAGAACAGCATGAGCAGCATGGTCCAGATTGATTCGATCTCCGCTTACCTCGCCAAGCCGGAAGGTCTCGGCCCTTGGCCAGGCCTGATTGTGATCCATGAATGGTGGGGACTGGACCATCAGACCCGCTCCATTGCCGACCGCCTGGCCGGCAGAGGCTACATGTCTGTGGCTCCAGACCTGTACGACGGAGAACTGGCGCCCTTGGGGGATTCTGATCAAGCCGCCCTTCTGAGGGGGAAGTATGCGACGGCTGCACCCGCCAAGTTGGAAAGGATCTTTGATTCTCTAAAAATCGCTTCCGATTGCACCGGCAGGATCGGCTCCGTGGGTTTCTGCTTCGGAGGCCGCATGTCTCTTACCCTGGGGCTTACCCGCCCATTGAATGCAGTTATAACCTTTTATGGCGGGGGGATGCAGCAGCTGTTTGACAGGATGGAGAGCTTTAAAGCCGCGGCTGTCCTGGGCCTCTTCGGCGATAAGGATGTCTCCATCCCGGCCGGGACAGTCCAGGAGTTTGACGATCTACTGTCCAGGCTGGGAATTGACCATCAGATCATTGTTTATCCGGATTCGGGCCATGCCTTCTTCCGCGATAGCGATCCCGGTGCATACAAGCCCGAAGCCGCAAAGGATGCCTGGGATCGTTTAACGAAATTCCTCGCTCTGCATCTGGCCTAGCAGCAGACGGGTTTCCTGTCCAGCTTGACAGACAGAATGGAAACATGGAACTGACTCCGGCGCAACAACAGATCGTACACCTTCCTCTCGACAGCCGGGCCTTTCTTTCTGGCCCGGCCGGGACCGGAAAGACCGCCTCCGCCGTGGAGCGTTTGCATTTCCTGATCGAGCAGGGCGTCCCTGTAGATTCCATTCTCCTGATGACCCCCCAACGCTTCCTCCAGGAGCCCTACCTGGCCAGCTTTGAACAAAAACCTTACGCCGGAGGGATACTCACCTCCGCCACTATCGGCGGCCTGGCCAGGCGCATGACCGGGTTGTTCTGGCCTCTCGCTGCGGAGGCGGCTGGCTTTTCCCATCCCGACTATCCCCCCACCTTCCTTGATTTGGAGACGGCTCAGTACCACATGTCCCACATCGTGCGTCCGCTTCTGGATCAGGGTTATTTCGAGTCCATCACAATCGACCGCAATCGGCTCTATCAGCAGCTTCTCGACAATCTGAACAAGGCTGCACTGATCGGTTTTCCCCACACCGGGATCGCCTCCCGGCTGGAGGCAGCCTATCTCGGAGACCCAGCGCAGCGGAACATTTATGCCAATGTTCAGGATTGTGTCAATCGTTTTCGGCAGTACTGTCTTGAGAACAATCTACTGGACTTTTCCCTGCAGTTGGAGATCTTTGCCGACATTCTTTTTCCGCAGGAAATAGTGAACGCTTATCTTACCCGCACCTATCGCCACCTTGTTTACGACAATGTGGAAGAGGACGCCCCGCGCGCTCACGATTTCGTACGCGCTCTGCTGCCAGGGCTGCAGTCCGCGCTGTTTGTCTTTGATGAGGGAGGCGGTTTTCGGCTTTTTCTGGGCGCGGACCCTGCCACTGCCTGGGAGCTGCGCGACCTGTGCGGGCAGCATATCGTTCTGACAGATTCCTTTGTCATGTCCCCGGCGATCGAAGGCCTGAGCGCCAGCCTGTCCGCGGCCATCTCACCTCCCGCACCGGATCCTTCCAGACCATTGGAAACCGAAGCGCTATCAGTCATCCACTCCCATTTCTTTCCGGAGCTCCTGGATGGCGTTTCCAACGAAGTCCATGCGTTGATCGAGGCGGGACTGCCGCCCTCGGAAATTGCGATCCTGGGACCCTATCTTTCAGATGCGCTACGCTTTTCCCTGGTGAACCGGTTGGAAAGGCTGGGAGTTCCCTGGCGAACTCATCGTCCATCCCGCTCGCTCAAGGATGAGCCGGCCACGCATACACTGCTGACCTTGGCCGCCCTTGCACATCCAGGCTGGGATGTTCACCCTCCCAAATTCGATATCGCTTACGCCCTGATGGAATCACTGGAAGGTCTTGATCTGGTCCGTGCCCAATTGCTGACCGATATTGTTTATCGACCTCGCGACCTTTCCCTTGCCCCTTTTGAAGGAATCCGGCCGGAAACCCAGGAGCGGATCACTTTCTCGGTTGGTCTACGCTATGCCGCACTGCGCGAATGGCTGCTGGCCTATCGCAACATGGAGCCGCTATATCTGGATCATTTCCTCCGCAAGCTCTTTGGCGAGGTGCTTTCCCAGACCGGCTTCCGCTTCCATGATCGACTGGATTCGATCCGGGTCGCATCCAACCTTGTGGATTCAGTACGTGGTTTCCGACAGGTAACCGAGTCTGTGCTGGTTGATTCCCGCCAGGTCGGGACAGAATATTACGCGATGCTTCAGGAGGGCGTCATTGCCGCACAGCATCTGGAGGGTTGGCAATCCAATGACAAGGATGCCGTGTTGGTCGCACCTGCCTACACCTTCCTGATGATGAATCGTCCCGCTGCCGTACAGTTCTGGCTGGACGTAGGTTCAGCACAGTGGTATGAGCGGCTTGCGCAGCCGGTCACCCATCCGTATGTGCTCTCCCGCGAGTGGCCTGCCGGACGCCTCTGGAGCGACACGGACGAGGTCTGGGCCGCGCGCGAATCGCTTCACCGGCTCGTCATCGGATTGCTCCACCGCTGCCGCGAACGTGTTTACCTGTGCCTGTCGGAATTGGGGGAAGCCGGCTTCGAGCAGCGTGGGGATCTGCTCAGGATCTTCCAACGCCTGCTTAACCCGCCCGCACCCGGCTAGACGAAAAATACATGCGGCAAAGCGACGGCCGAGGCCGACACGCTTTTCATCGTCTATCCGGATCGCCAACTGAAAGCGCCTCCACTCAATAGGATACAGAATGCCTTTCCAGCCCCGTCCCTCCCAATCTCAAATTCTCCGCTACCGGAGTGGCCGTCTGGGCATTGCCGCTGTTCCCGGCGCCGGCAAGACCCAGATACTCTCCAAACTCGCCGCTGATATCATCCAGCGAGGCCAGCTTGGCGATGGGCAGGAGATTCTGATCGTCACCCTTGTCAACTCCGCGGTCGATAATTTCGAGCGCCGTATCAAGCAATTCTTTGATAATCCACTCCATGCTCTTTACAGATACCGGGTCCGCACCCTGCATGGACTGGCGCATGATATCGTCCGCGAAAAGCCCTCACGTGTGGGATTGGAAAACCAGTTCGGGATTATTGACGACCGCGAGGCCGAGTTCATTCGCCGTGAAGCCGTCAATGCCTGGCTGGCGGCCAATGCCCACCTTCTGGATGACCTGCTGGATCCACAACTGGAGGATTCCCGCCGCGACTGGGTCCGCCGCCAGCCGCTCCCCGAGCTCATCTCTGATGTAGCCCTGGCTTTCATCCGCTCGGCGAAGGATCGCCGGCTTACCCCCGACAAGCTCAGGCTTCTTTTAGACCGCGCCCCCGGCCCGCTGCCCCTGGCCGAGATGGGTTTGTCCATCTACTCTGATTATCAACGCGCCCTCACCTATCGCGCCGCCGTGGATTTCGACGACCTGATCCGGCTTGCACTTGACCTACTTGAACTGGATCCCGAGTACCTGCTACGATTGCGTCATCGTTTCCCCTTTGTTTTGGAAGATGAAGCCCAGGATTCGAGCCGCCTGCAGCAGAATATCCTTGAGCTGCTCTCTGGCCCCGGAGGCAACTGGGTGCGCGTGGGAGATCCCAACCAGGCTATTTTCGAGACCTTCACCACCGCCTCGCCTGAACTCCTGCGCGTTTTCATACGCGAAAATCCCAGTGTGGACATGCCAGAATCCGGTCGTTCTCAGCCTGCCATTCTCGATCTGGCCAACCATCTCGTAGATTGGGTCACTTCCGACCATCCGGTCCCCGAGGTCCGATCTGCGCTCGGCCTTCCTCACATCCATCCCGCCCCGATCGGCGATCCCCAGCCCAACCCTCCAGCGGATCCCGGCGCCATCCACCTGGTGGCCAGGCGCATGACCCCGGATGAGGAGGTCAATGCAGTAGCTGCATCCCTGGCGCGCTGGCTCCCGGATCATCCAGAATCCACCGTAGCCGTGCTGGTCCCGCGCAACCTGCGCGGTGTAGACCTGATCAATGTCCTCAAGCAGCGCGGCATTGATTATCTTGAGTTCCTTGCCAGCACATCCAACACGCGTGCAGCAGCGGGCGCTCTCGGCCTCCTCATTGGTTATCTTGCAGACCCCCAGTCTGCTTCAAAGCTTTCCAAGGCATACCAGGTCTGGCGGCGTGATTGGCGTGAAGACACCATCAACCCTCAGGTTGGAGAAACCCCCGCCACCGTGACATCTGCTCACGAGGCACTCGGTGTTGATCGGGCTCCACAGGATGAAGATACTCCCGGGGAAGATGCCGACTCTGCGCAGATCAATTCCAGTCGAAAAAAGCTGCTCGCCACCGCCACCGCATTGCTCCGGCGACTAAGCGCAGTGGAATCCTTCATCGCGCCGAATCCGGAAAACGACTGGCTGGCCGGCCTCCATGCCTCACAGGAATTGGCCCACGAGCTTGAAACGTTCCGCGAGCATGTCCGACGCTGGCTGGATGCAGTCACCCTGCCGATCGACCAACTCCTATTAACCCTGGCACAGGATATCTTTACCAGCGTTGCAGATCTCGCCCTCGCCCAGAAGCTTGCCTCAGTCCTTCGGCGCGCCGCGTTGGATCACCCTGAATACAGGCTGCCGGAGTTGACCGCTGAACTGACGGTTATCGCCCGCAACGAGCGCCGCTTCATTGGCTTCTCGCCCGATGATTCCGGTTTCGATCCCGATCGCCATCGCGGCCGGGTGGTTGTTACTACCATGCACAAGGCCAAGGGCTTGGAATGGGACCGCGTGTACTTGATGTCCGTCAATAACTACGACTTCCCCTCCCTGCAGGCGGCGGACCGTTATATATCAGAAAAATGGTTTATCCGCGGCAATCTGAACCTTGAGTCCGAAGCCCTGGACCAACTCAATTCGGCACTCTCCATGGGTGCATATGACTGGTATGAGGAAGGTGTCCCCACCCTCCACGCCCGTCTCGATTACGTGAGAGAACGCTTGCGACTCCTGTATGTGGGCATCACCCGGGCGCGCCGCGACCTGATAATCACCTGGAATACCGGACGTCAGGGAGATGCCCTCCTGGCTGTACCCCTCCAGGCGTTGATCGGCTTCCAGGAAAAGCAATCACAATAGATCTTGGATCCCCAACCGGCTTGCCCGGACCCTTGTTTTTTCAGGAACAGTTCAGAACGGGAGATCCACTCCGAGGAGCTTAAGCCCTGCATAGATCATTAACAGTCCAACCGCGGCCGGCCAGGGAGCACGCTTTAGCAGTTCCAGGAGCACATCCCAGAAAGAGACAGATCGCAAGGCCCTTGCCTCACCTGCAGGCTTGAGGACCCCCAGCCACGCCAGCACTGAGATAATCTCCATCCCGATACCGATCAGAATCAATAGATAGGCCACAATGGTCTGCATAAAACCTCCAAAGACTGCCTGAGCTTATGACTAAAGTATAGGATATTCCAGGGGTGGATGCAACCCACCGTTTGATACAGTCGCCCATGCCGGAAAAAACACCCGAAATTTCCGGATTTCGGGGATTGTAAAGAAAATCGCCCCGCCGTATACTGTTGCTACCGGATGCTTTACAAAAAGGAGAGAGAGTATGCACGGCTTTGATCCCGTCCTTTGTATCATTCCCCCCCACATGCTTGATGAGATCATACGGAACGGCACCCCGCAGCAGCAAGCCTTCGCATTTAGGACGATTGCCGCCTCTGACCGGCTGCGCAGTCATCGCAATGTGATGACGGATCGCAAGGCCCGTGCTGCCATGGGCTCCATGGGCAGCAGCGTGAGTGCCGGAAAACAGCGCACCATTTACGATGCAAAAAACGGCTCAACCCTGCCTGGCACCAAGGTGCGCGGTGAGGGCGATCCCGCCACGACAGACCCGGGGGTCAACGAAGCCTATGATGGCAGCGGTGCAACCTACGATATCTATAAGGCCGTGTACGGCCGGGATTCCATTGATGGCAGTGGGCTGAAGTTGGATTCCACAGTGCATTATCAGAAGGGCTACGACAACGCCTTTTGGAACGGCAAACAGATGGTGTATGGCGACGGCGACGAGGATCAGCCCCCCGCTGACCGGCTCTTTAACCGTTTTACCATTGCCATCGACGTGATTGGCCATGAATTAACCCATGGCGTTACCCAGTACGAGGCCAATCTCCGGTATCTGTCGCAGTCCGGTGCACTGAATGAATCCTTCTCGGACGTTTTCGGCTCCTTGGTCAAACAGTACAACCTGCACCAAGCCGCCGCGGACGCCGACTGGATTATCGGTGAAGGCCTGTTCACTGCCAAAGTCAATGGTGTGGGGATCCGTTCGATGAAAGCTCCCGGAACCGCCTATGATGACCCTGTGCTTGGAAAAGACCCGCAGCCTGCCCATATGAAGGATTACGTCAGCACGCTCAACGACAATGGTGGAGTGCATATCAACTCCGGTATCCCCAATCACGCCTTCTATGTGACCTCGATCGAGCTCGGTGGCAACGCCTGGGAGAAGGCTGGAGCCATCTGGTATCGGGCTCTGACTCAAAAACTGGTCTCCGATTCCAACTTTGCAGACGCCGCAAACCTGACCTTCGTCGCAGCCGCCGAACTCTATGGAGGCGGCAGCCTCGAACAGCAGGCCGTCCAGAAAGGTTGGGCCGAGGTCGGCCTCACCGCTGGTGGTCCTGTCCCACCTCCCGGCGGCGACGGATGCCTGACCGGCGCATTGCGCTCCCTGGGCTTGCTGGGTCCCAAACAGGAGGAACGCTGATGCGCATCGTCTTTGAACAGAGCGGCGGTTTTATGGGCCGCACGGTAAACCTCGTCCTGGACCTGGACGATCTTCCGCCGGAACAGGTCAGCATGATACGGGAGCTTCTGCAGGAGGCGCACTTCCTGGATCTGGACCAGGATCTCGCCCCGCGCCCCGCGCGTGATACTTATAGTTACCGGATTACCGTGGAGACCGAGAATTTTGAACATACGGTCCGCGTCAATGACACCAGTGTGCCTTCAAATCTGCGCCCGCTGATCCAGGAACTTTCCAAGCGTACACGCGCCCGCTCCAAATAGAATACGCAAAGAGCCCCGCCTTTCAGGCGGGGTTCTTTATATCCTTCCATCGGGGATTAAAGCTCACTTGTCATGATGAACAGTGGCTTAAGTTCAAAATTCTCGTACTTGGGACGGTAGCGTTCCATATCATAGAACTGGTTCACATTGACCAGCTTCTTGGTGGATGTGATCACATCCAGGGGGACGTTATCATAGCGGCCGTTCTTCAGTACCACCAGCCGGCCGTGGATCCCCTTCAGAATCAAGTCCAGGGCCAGGTTCCCAAATGCCATCGGCACTACCGAGTCGATCGCGTCGGGGTCCCCGCCTCGCACCATATAGCCCAGTTTCTGGGTTACGGCCTCCACGGTGTGCCCGTTATTGTATTTTGGCGAAATTCCGCGCATGGCGGCCGAGACCAGATCTCCGACCCCGCCAAGCTTTGAATGGCCATAGGCGTCGGTCTCCATCTTCTCAAACACCATTTCTCCGCCTTCGAACATGGCACCTTCAGATACCAGCAGGATTGAGTATCGGCTGGGGTTCTGCATTCGGTCCTTGCTCATCAGGCTGGTCAGGTGGTCAACATCGAACCGGTACTCCGGAATCACACAGCGGTTGGCGGCTCCGGCCATGGTGGGCAGCATGGCGGTGAACCCCGCATAGCGTCCAAAAACTTCCAATACCAGGAAGCGCTCATGCGAACCGGCAATGGTACGCAGACTGTTGGCCAGCGCGATCGTTCGGGTGACACAGGTGCTGAAGCCGATGCAATAATCCGTGCCCGGCACATCATTGTCCATGGTCTTGGGGATCGCGACGATCTTGACCCCTTCCTGATAGAGCCGGACCGCATAAGAAAGTGTATCGTCCCCACCGATGGGGATGATGGTATCCACCCCAAGGAAGTCAAGGTTCTTAAGCACCTCCTGGGTAACATCGTTTTTATCGTCCATATATTTGTCGCGCAGAATCTCGGGAACATCCGATTTCCGCATGCGCGCGGGGTTGGTGCGCGAGGTATGCAGAAAGGTTCCGCCGGTGCGCCCGGCGCGATTTACGATTTCTTCCGTCAGGTTTGTAAAATTCCCGCTGTTATCAGCATCTTTTTCCCGGATAATTTCTGTCAGCCCCGCCCATCCGCGCCGGATCCCGATCACCTTGCATCCCTCCCTCAGGGCGCGGATGGTGACCGCGCGAATGGCGGGATTGAGACCCGGTACATCACCGCCGCCGGTCAGGATGGCAATTACACCTGGCTTTTTTACAGCCATGTCGTATCTCCTCAAATCAAATATGAGCAAATTATAAGACGATTTTCTTCATCCGGAATGCAAGATGCAGCGCCCTGGCTGATATCCGCTCAGCTCCTTCGGGAAAGATATTCGCTGTAACCGCCTGTATAAGAGACCAGATCATTTCCCTCGATCGCCAGCAATCGTTGGACGGTCCGATCAAGGAAATAACGGTCATGAGAGATTACCAGCACCGTGCCCTCAAATTCTTCCAGGGCGGCCTCCAGCGTCTCCGCTGAGCTGATATCCAGGTTATTGGTCGGCTCATCCAGCAGCAGGAGGTTGGCCCCCGATAGCACCACCAATGCAAGCTGCAAGCGGCTGCGCTCACCACCCGAGAGTTCCCGGATCCTCTGGGAAGCCTGTTTGTAAGTGAAAAGATATCGGAGCAGAAAGGCGGTCGCCCGCGTTTCGCTCATCCCGCCCGCATAGCGGACCTGCTCGATCAGAGTCTTGTCGGGATCGAGTGATTCATGCTCTTGTGAATACCATCCGATCCGCACGCTGGGACCGATCTTTATCTCACCTGCATCGGTCTTTTCCATTCCCAGGACCATGCGCATCAGTACGGATTTCCCTGCACCGTTCGGTCCGATCAACCCCACGCGTTCCCCATGCCGGATCGTCTCATGGAGGTCCGTAAAGATACACCGGTCTCCGAACCTCTTCTGCACATGCTTCAGTTCCAGCACCTTGTTGGAGCCGCGCCATCCACCCAGATCCAGCTCCATTCGGCGCCGGTTCGATAATGGTTTCTCGATCCTGTCCATCTTATCAAGCCGCTTTTGCATGCTCTTGGCCTTGGCTGCGAATTTTTCGTTATCGTACACCTTGCCCCAGATGGCAAAACGCTTGATGGCGCTCTCGAGACGTGTGATCTCCTGACTCTGCGCTTTGAACAATTCCTCCTGCCTCGCCAACCGGATTTCTTTCTCCGCTGCATACGAGGAGTAATCGCCTTGATAGATCTGCAGTTTGTTGTTCTCCAGTTCTGCAATGTGTGTAACAACTGCATCCAGCAGATAGCGATCGTGTGAGATCAATACGACTGTGCCTTCATAATCACGGATCAGCTTCTCCAGGAAGGCCTTTCCCGGCAGGTCAAGATGGTTGTCGGGTTCATCCAACAGCAGCACATCCGGGCGGACCAGCAGCAGGCGAGCCAGGCCCACCAGCTTCTTTTGACCGCCACTCAGCGTCGCCACTGGCCTGTTAAAATCCGTCACCTCGAGGCCCAGTCCCCTCAAAACTTCTCGCACGCGCCCGGCATAGGACTCACCGCCCAACCTGTGATATTCTTCATTCAGTTTATGCTGCCTTTCCAATGCATTCTGCAGTTTCCGTTCATCCTGGTACACGGATGGATCGCCCAAACTGGATTCCACCTGCTGGAGTTGGGTTTCCAGTTCGGCGATCCTGGGATTGCCCAGCAAGGCCGCATCCAGGGCGGTCTGGGCAGGGTCCAGTTCCGGGTCTTGCGATAGACAGCCCACGGTCACATGGCGTCCCCGCGTGACCGCACCTCCCAACTCCGAAGAGTACTCTCCCAGAATAAGGCGGAAAAGGGATGATTTTCCCGCCCCGTTCACTCCGATCAGACCGACTTTCTGCCCCGCCTGGATCTCCCAGTTCAGGCTGTCAAAAATTCTTTTGGCGCCAAGCACCAAGGTTACATTGGAAAGTTGGATCTGTATCATTGATTTCCTCGACCCATGTAACAAGAAAAAATGTGGAACATAAACAAAAAAAACCGCAGGAATGCCTGCGGTTGTAGAGATCAACAATCCGGTTGTCTCAGCGGGCAGGCGCGATTCGAGGAGGCCACCCGAAAATAAAGCCCCGTACACCTCTGAAGATCGCCGCTCGACCGCGTTCATTCACCAGGATCATACCGGCTATTATATCTGATTTGTCTGTTATCTTCCGCATCAGCGCGCTCTGATTCTCTGGCATAATCGATCCATGCCCCGCGTCCCCTCTCATTTGGCAGCAAGGCTGCAGGCCGTTTTCGTAACCTTCCTATGGTCAACATCGTGGATCCTTATCAAAATAGGATTGCGATCCGACCTTTCACCCGTCACCTTTGCGGGTCTCCGTTACACCCTGGCTTTCTTCTGCCTGGCGCCATTTGTCCTGCTGAACCCCGCTTATCGCCGCGAGCTTCGATCCCTGAAAACCAGGGACTGGAGAATTTTAATTCTGCTCGGAGTCCTGATCGTCGGCCTGACCCAGGCTTTGCAGTACGCGGCTCTCGCCTATCTTCCTGCGGCCATGACGAGCCTGGTTCTTAACCTGAGTTCCCTTCTGGTGGGCATCGCCGGTATCTTCGTCCTGCGGGAAATCCCTTCCCCCTTGCAGCAGGCAGGGACCGTCATCACCATCCTGGGGGTGGGGCTGTATTTTCTTCCAATTGCCATTTCCGGTTCTCAATGGATCGGTATTACCCTTGCGCTGCTCTGCATGATCTGTAACGTCCTCGGCTCGCTACTGGGACGCCACATCAACCGCAGCCGCATCTACTCCCCTCTGATGGTTACCTTCGTCAGCATGGCAGCCGGTTCGTTTCCCATGCTCCTGATCGGAATCCTAACACAGGGAATGGGAAAAATAGCGGCCGTGGATTGGCTGATCGTCCTCTGGCTGGCAGTGATCAATACCGCTTTTGCATTCACGGTTTGGAACAACACGCTGCAAAGTCTTACCGCCATCGAAGCCAGCGTGATCAACAGCCTGATGATGCCGCAAATCGCCGTGCTGGCCTGGTTGTTCCTGAAAGAGAATCTCACTCTCAAGGAGATTCTGGGCTTGGTTCTGGTGGGTGTGGGCGTTCTACTCGTACAGATCACCCGAATAAGGACAGCCTCCCGGGAGGATCTCAAGTCGAAACAGTCGGCCTGAGGTAAAATCCTTTCCTGAAAGGCACCCCATGACTGAACGTTCCCAGATCATGCTTTCACAATCCTCGATCCAGGATTACGCAGATTGTCCCAGGCGCTTCAAACTGCATTACCTGGACCATCTGACCTATCCTGCGCTGGAATCCGAGCCGGGACTGGAGAATGAAAAAAAGCAGCAGGAGGGCCAGCTATTCCATCGCCTGGTTCAACAGATGCTCCTGGGAATGGATGGGGAGAAATTGGGTCGTATGGCCGCCACGCCCAACCTGAGTCGTTGGTGGCTGAATTTCCTCGAACATAGTCCCATAACCCATGACAGCGCCTTGTTTCCTGAATATTCTTTGTCCGCCCACGCCGGTTCGGTGCGCATCACGGCCAAATATGACCTGATCGCCATCCGCGGTGAAAATCTCCTGATCTACGACTGGAAGACATATACCCATCAGCCGCGCAGGGATTGGCTTGAGTCGCGCTGGCAGACCCGCGTTTATCCCGCCCTGCTGGTACGCTCCGGAGGCTTCCTGGTGGGCAGAGAGACAGTTCCGCCGCAGAACATCAAAATGCAATACTGGTTCCCTGAATTTCCAGATAGGTCTGAGGTCTTTGAATATAGCCCCGCCAAATTCCAGCGCGACTGGGATGCGATCGAAGCGATCTCCGCAGAGATTCTCACCATCCGGGATTTTCTCAAAACTGATGATGTGTCCAAATGCAGTTACTGCACCTATCGTTCATATTGTGAAAGGGGCCAGGCCGCCGCAGCGGAATCTGATCGCGATGCGGAGTGGGGGCTGCAGGCTGAAAACGATCTGGATTTCGAGCAGATCGGTGAGATTGCCTTCTAGCCGCAAGAGAGGTTCATTTTCGCAGGTAGATCCCCAGGTGATTGGCTACCGGTCTTTCACGACCTGGAATATAACTGTCGATCGGTGAGTTAACCACCTGTACCTGACCGTCGGCATCCTCGATCACCATGGTGGATGAACCGCCTCCATCCAGATTCATGGCTGTATAAGCTCCCACCTCGACCATCAAATCTGCCAGTTCGGAAAATGATGCCCCCACGCTGTAAAAAGGCTGGCGTCCGTCGATCACGACAAGATACAGCCAGCGACCGTTCTTGCTGAGACCCACCGCCGTGCGGGGATCCAGTTCATTCGGATCAAGGCCGGGCACCGGTTCACCCTTGAGGACGATCATCCGGTCGCCTGATATGGCAGATTGCACCCGATTGGGTATCCGGTTGAAGGTCAGTTCGCCTCTCCTGCTGATGAACAGGGTCGGCTCAGGAGGCAGCCTCTCACCCCGCGAATAAATAAAGCCTTCCGATGCAGCCAGGCCGTTGGGCGTCACCGGATCACCGGAATGAGGATAGTAATCCGCCAGGCTGCGTGACCACCAGGGAAAGAAACCATCCCCATTCACCGCGATCTGGACATCGAATTCCTCCGTGAATTCAGAAGTGGTCCGCGCCAGAAGCGGTTCTTCTTCTGCCTGATCCGCAGGGGTGACAAAAAGCTGCAAGCCCGGTGTCCGGCGGTCGATCGTCAAGACATGTGCGATTCTGAAATGAGGAGCGTAGCGCACCATCCGGCGATAGGTCACGCCGGTATATAGCTTCTTTTTGATGGGTATGGGTGCCGGCCGCCCGCGATCATAGAAATGATAAGTCACCCCCAATGCCAGAAAGCCCGCCAATATTAAAACGATCCATAATACCTTGCCCGGCCTGAAAAGCTTCATGCCATCGGATTATAGGGGTTTCGGTTAAGCAAAGGATGAATCGTGAGCTAAACCGGGAGTGGGACCTGCCCATCCTCTGCCTTACGCATATTCTTGAAGGAAGCGATTGCCACCTCCAGCATGGATAGGTCCGGTTCACGGGTCGTCAGGTGCTGCAGCGCCAGGCTGGGCTTGATCAGCCACCGGACCAGTGGGTTTTTGAGGTGGTTGGCGGTCCAGCGGATATATTCCACGGCCAGGCCCGCCAGTACAGGGATCAGCAGTACCCGGCTCGCCAACCGCCAGAGCAGGGGCAGCGGTCCAAGCGCTGTGAATACCAGGATGGAGATCAGTACCAGGGTAAGCATGAAGGCCGTCCCACAGCGCGGGTGCTCCACAGAGAACCCTGCCACCGATTCCGGCGTAAGCTCTGCGCCAGCCTCAAAAGCATTGATGGTCTTGTGTTCGGCACCGTGATATCCGAACAAGCGCCGTACATCCGGCATGAATCCGATCGCCCAAATATACCCGACCAGCAAAACAAGCCTGAGAAACCCCTCCAGAAGGTTGCCGACCCACAACCCGGGAGCGATTGCAGCAGACGATACTCCCACCGCTCCGGCCCCCCGTGCCATGACATGCTCCACCCATCCTCCAATCAACGCTGGAAGCAGAAAGAACAGCCCGATACCCAGCCCTAACGAGACTGCCAGGGTCAGGTAAAGGGTCGGCCCTTCCAGCTTCTCATCTTCACCTGTCTGGTTATTTGCCGAGATGGTCAAGGCACGCATGCCCAGCCCCAGCGCATCCCAAAGAAGGATCACCCCACGAAGAAACGGGATACCTGTAATTTTGGAACGGTAGACGGCCGCAAGCTGTTCTGTATGAACAACGATGTTTCCATCCGGAGCGCGCATTCCGATGGCGAATGTCTTCTGACCGCGCATCATCACGCCCTCGATTACAGCCTGTCCACCGTAGGTAATAATTCGATCTTCCATCTGCTCTCCAGCCAGCAAACGTCCGTGCTAAAAGTTAAAAAAGAAATGGATCAACGCCTCGATACCCTTGCGCCATGTTGGCAAGTGCAGGCGCTCATTGGGCGAGTGGACATTATCTTCAGGGAGCCCAAAGCCCGTCAATATGGATTCCGCACCGATGCGCTGCTGCAGTTGGACCACCACACCGATCGAACCGCCTTCCCGCCGGAACAACGGCTTTGATCCCCAAACGGTCTCGAGCGCCGAGGCCATGGCCTTCACGCCCGGATTGTTGCGATCGGTGATCGCAGCGCCTGCATTGTGCAGACTGAGCACCTCCCATCGAATCGTCTTGGGGGCATTCATCTCCATATACTTGACCAACTGCTGAAAGGTCTCCTCCGGTGTCTGGTCCGGCACGAGCCGGCAGGAGATTTTTGCCATGGCATGGGCAGGCAGCACCGTCTTGCTCCCTGCTCCCGTGAACCCTGAAAGAAACCCGTTCACCTCCAACGTGGGACGTGCGCCCGTACGCTCGGAAGGCAGGTACTCGGGCTCCCCCCACAAGGCAGGCACCTTGGTCAGTTCCAGGAATGTCCCGGCTGTAACCGGCAGCCGCCCAAAATCCTCGTGCTCCTCCGGACTGATGGCACGCACCTTGTCGTAGAAGCCGGGCAGGGTGACGCGGCCATCCTTGTCGTGCATTCCGGCCACCAGTTCAATCAATGCCTGGGCAGGGTTATGGACAGTGCCGCCGAACAGCCCCGAATGCAGGTCGCGATCCGGTCCGTACACACGGACCTCCGCGTACATCAAGCCTCGCAGTCCGTAGGTGATCGTTGGCAGGTCAGCCGCGATCATCCCGGCATCTGGATTCAGACAAACATCACAACTCAACAATTCCTTATGAGCCTGGATGAATGCATCGAGGTGCTCTGAACCGATCTCCTCCTCGCCCTCGATCAACCACTTCAGGTTCACCGGAAATTCGCCCGTCTTGAGGATGGATTCGACCGCCGATAACGATGCAATGACCTGGCCTTTCATATCCGAGGTGCCCCGGCCAAAGAGCAGATCACCGTCCTGCCGGGGTTCGAAGGGGGCACCACTCCATAGTTCGATCGGGTCCACCGGCTGAACATCATAGTGCCCATACACCAGTACCGTAGGCCTGTCAGCTCCCGCCTTCAAAAGCTCGGCATATACCACCGGATGCCCCCCGGTCGGGAGTATCTGCACATTTTCCATGCCCATCAAATTGAGCCGGGCAGCAAGCCACTCCGCTGCCCTCCTGACCTCGGATTTGTATTCCGGGCTCGTGGAAATCGAAGGGATGGTCACCAGTTCTTCCAAATCCTGCCGGAACCTTGCGTTGTTCTGACGGCCATATGCGAGCGCCTCATTCAAATGTGACATTATTCCTCTTTTCTATGGTGCGACTGTGGCGGCAGGGGTTTCTTCCAGCGTTCTCCGCGTAATCAGATACCATTCCTGAATGAATGCCAGGCGGTCGCTGGTATCATACAACGGTGCCACCTGGACACCCTGCACCTGTGAATCCACCCCATAAGAATAAACCGGATAATAGAGCGGCAATGACGGCAGTTCTTTGGAGAAGATGACCTGGAAATTCCGATATAAGCGCGTGCGGTCGGTAAAATCAGTCGAGGTCCGCGCAGTCTCCAGGTATTCGCTGGCCGTACGGTCATCCCACTGTGAGTAGTTCTGGCCACCTGTGGCTTCGGCCTGATGCCAGAAGGGATAAGGATCGGGATCGGGCGTTCGCGCCATGGTCAGGTCCACCAGAGCCGTTTGATAACTGCGCGGTGCAAGATAGTCCCGGACCAACATCTCATAGCTTGCAGGCTGCAGATCAACCCGCACACCGATCTGCCCCCAATTGTTTTGAATCATTTCGGCGATCTGGGTATGCAGTTCGTCATCGGGATGGACCAGCGTGAGAGCCAGTGGTTGGCCCTCCTTTTCGCGTACATCGCCGCCCGAAGCCGGAAGCACATACCCCTCGGTCTTAAGCAGATTGGCCGCCGCCTCGGGATCGTACTCGATATGCTCGATCCCATCGTAGTAAGCCCAGGAACCCGGCAGGATGGGGCCATCTGCAATGATCGCCTGGCCACCCAGGAAATTCGCCACGATGGCCTTGCGATTCAGACCCATCATGAGAGCCCGGCGCACCTTCGCATCCTGCAGGAATGGCGTGGCGGGATTCTTGAGATTCAGGAATACCATGCTTAGCTGCGGCAGGCGGCTGGTATAGATCGAAAGGGTAGGATCGGCCAACGCCTTCTCCAACACCTTGTTCCCGATTTGACTGACCCCAAGGACCTCCCCCTGTTCATAGGCATCCAAGGCGCCCGCTGAATCCGCATAATACCTGAAAACGACCTGGGGAATGAAGGGTTTGTTGAGATAATACTGTTCATTCAGGGTAAGTACAACGCCGCGGATCTGACCGTCTTCCACGATCAGGTGGTCAAACTTGTACGGTCCCGTGCCGATCGGTTTTAGGTTGAACTCCGCGCTGGAAAGCTGCTCGGGGGTGATCGACTCCAACAGGTGTTTCGGCAGCACCCCAAAGGTCACATAATCCAGAAAAGGAGCATAGGGCTCCGGGAGTGTGAATTTCAGATTCTTCTCATCCAGCTGCTTGATTTCGATCTCAGACCACAGGTCCTTGATATCCTGCGGGAACAGTGATCCGCTGCTCATGATCAAGTTGATCGTGAATACAATATCATCGCTCGTGACCGGCTCACCATCCTGCCAGAGGGCATTTGGCCGCAGCGTGAAATTATAGATCGTGCCGTCCGCTGAGGTGCCCCACGATTCCGCCAGGTCAGGCTGTGGCAGCCCATGGGAATCGAACTTGATCAGACCGCTGAAGATAAGGCGGTTGATATCCCGGTCGGCTGGGTTGTTCCAATCCAGCAGTGGGTTCAGCCGTCCCATGGATCCCACCAGGGCTTCAGTGTAGACACCGCCGCTCGTAGGCTGTGGAAGCAGGGGGAGGTTGCCGACCGGCTGCTGTCCTACCAGCAGGACGGCAACAATGATCAGCGTAATGAGTATAACCAGTATCTGCCAGCGAAGTCTTTTCATGTGGAGAGACAAAAAAGAAAGGCCGCATGTCGTACCGGCCCGCGACGATCCATACGGGCAGGCGAGCGGCGGCCTTTCGCGCGGAGTTTCCGGTTCAGATTGCGAATACGATTACAAACAGCACCAATGCGAAGAATACCACGCTCAGCGCAATGGTAACCCAAAACAGGACGCGCTCGATACCGCGCCGGGCCGTGAAAACCCCTCCCATGTCGGCTCCTGTCAGGTTGCCCAGTCCGGCTCCCTTACTCTGCAGGATGACGCTGATGATCAGTCCGACCGAGATTATAATCAGCGCGATATTCAGAAAGTTTGTCATGCGTGTGCCTCCTAGAAAATAGCGGGCACATTATACCTGTTCCAAAGGGAAATCGTCAATTCACCATTATGCACGAAATCATACTGAACCTTCACATGCACACGCGCTACTCAGACGGTTCCGGAAGCCACAGGGATATCGCCCGTGCCGGAATCCGCGCCGGTCTCGACGCCCTCATTGTCACCGACCACAATGTGCTGGTTGATGGTCTGGAAGGCTATTACCGGGAAAAAAACCGCCGGCTCTTGATGCTGATCGGTGAGGAGATCCACGACCAGGACCGGGATCCTCAGAAGAACCATTTGCTGGTGTTCGGCGCACAGCGCGAACTGGCTACCCTTGCAGATGATCCTCAGAGACTGATCGATTCTGTCTGCGAGGCCGGCGGCCTGAGTTTTCTGGCCCATCCTCATGAGACCGAAGCCCCGCTGTTCCATGAGACCGCCATCACTTGGGAGGATTGGTCGGTCCGGAATTTTACCGGCCTCGAGCTCTGGAATGGGCTTAGTGAGCTAAAAACCGTCATCCCGACCCGATTTCACGCCATGTTTCACGCCTTTTTCCCCCAATTTATCGCACATGGGCCTGAAGTCGCCACCCTCGATAAATGGGACGACTTGCTCAATGAGGGGCGCCGCATTGTGGCAATCGGCGGTTCGGATGCACACGCCCTTCACAGGCATTTAGGGCCCATCCGCCGTATCATTTTTCCCTACGAATTCCACTTTAGAACGATCAACACGCATGTAATCCTGCCTCGGTCCTTCACGGGCGAGTTCAAAACCGACAGGCAAATGGTGTACGAGGCACTTTCCGCCGGGAATTGCTTTGTGGGCTATGACCTCCCCGCCCCCACGCGCGGCTTTCGTTTCACTGCCCAGGGCCGGGAACGGAATGTGATCATGGGCGGCGAAGTCTCTGCCAGTGGAGGTGTTACCCTGCAGGCCGTCCTGCCGCGCGCTGCCGAACTCCGCCTTATAAAGGACGGCGCAGTGCTGAAAGCATGGAAGAGCCAGCAGGCCCTCACGCACATTACCACCGCACCCGGCGTCTACCGCATCGAAGCCTATCGGAACTACCTGGGAGCCCGCCGGGGCTGGATCTTCAGCAACCCGATCCATGTGGTATGAACTGCATTTCCCGGGTTCTGTGGTAAAATCACGCCCGTTCGACCCAGGTACGTATCCTTAACGTGCCTTTCCGCTGCCGGCTCGCCCTCGGCTTGAACGGTGGCAATCCCATGGAAAGGAGGCATTCCCATGCGCAACTACGAATTGGTTTGCATTGTCCAGCCCGATCTGGACGAAACCGCCTTTAATGGCGTTCTCGACCGCGTCAAAGGCTGGGTATCCGAGACCGGTGGAAGCGTGGACAAGGTGGATGTTTGGGGCCGTCGCAGGCTGGCATTCCCCATCCGCAAGCAGCGTGAGGGCCAGTACGTTCTGCTGAACCTCTCGCTCAACCCTGCATCCACCGCTGAACTCGAGCGCAATATCCGGTTCCAGGAAACGGTTATCCGCCATATGCTGACGCTCGTTGGGTAATGTTTCGGAGATAGATCTGCCCGGTTGAGTACAAGGAGATTGAGATGAGCCGAGGCCTTAATAAAGTCATGATCATTGGCCATCTGGGGCGCGACCCCGAAATGCGCTACACCCCCTCCGGTCGCCCGGTAACCACCTTCACTGTGGCTGTCAGCCGGTCATGGAACAGTGCGGACGGCGAACGCCACAGCGAGACGGAATGGTTCAATATCGTTGCCTGGGGAAACCTCGCTGAGATCTGCAAGCAGTATCTCGTCAAAGGCCAGCAGGTCTTTATCGAGGGTCGCCTTCAGACCCGACGCTGGGATGACAAGGAAGGCTCGAAACACACCAGCGTCGAGATCGTTGCCAACGAGATGATGATGTTGGGCGACCGTCGGGACGTCGCCAGTCACGGGCAGGATGGCGAGGCCGCCCCCGCCGAGGATTCGGCGGCTTCCGAAGATGAATTCCCGTTCTAGCCTCCGGCAGGACGGACAAGGTAAGTTGGAGTAAAACATGGCTGAAGAACAAACCATGGGGGGCGAAGGCGGCGAACGCCGTTTCTTTGCAAAACCCAAAACCTGCCAATTCTGTGCAGACAAACAGTTACTGATCGACTATAAAAAGGTTGATCTGCTGAAGCGCTATATCACGGACGAGGGCAAGATCCGCCCGCGGCGCCAGACCGGCGCCTGCGCCCGTCACCAGCGTGTGGTGGCTGCCGCCATAAGGAAAGCCCGCCATATCGCGCTGCTTCCTTATACCGGTCGTTTCTGGGACGATACGCGCGGCTGACCCGCCGCTTGCCAACCGGGGCAGTCCGCATTGTTTTTGCGCGCCTGCCCCCATTTGATCGCATACAGGAAGCAGTAGGAGAACGAATATGGCCGACAACAGGGCTCCAAAACCTGTAGTCCATACCCGCAAGCACCTCGCCCGCCTCGAACGCGAACGCCGCCAGACCCGCCTGATCCTTATCAGCTTTGTCGGAATCCTCGTTGTTTCGGCGGGTTTACTGGTTTATGGCTGGTTGGACGTTAATTACTTCCAGCTTCAGAAACCGGTTGCCAGGGTCGGGAACGTGGAAATCACCTCCGCGGAATTCCAGACCCGCGCCAAGGTCCAACGTGAAGGATTGTTAAATACTTACCAACAATATTACATCTACCAGCAGTATGGCATCGATGTAAGCACCCAACTTCAGCAGATCCAAAGCCAATTGGACAACGCCCAGGCCCTCGGTCAGAGCGTCATTGACGCCATGGTCAACGAGGAATTAATCCGCCAGGAAAGCGCCAAGCGCGGGATTACCGTAAGCGATCAAGAGGTCGAGGATGCCATTCAATCCGCCGAGAACTATTTTCCGAATGGCACTCCCACTCCCACCATCACCCCCACGCCTGTTACCCTGCCAACGGATTCCCCTGACATCCTGAAGTACATCACGGCCACCTCGGAATTCACAGCCGTACCATCCTCAACACCCACCTCCACTGCGGCAGCCTCCCCGGTTCCATCCACCACAGCTTCCGTGCAGGATCTCAGCGGGACCCCTCCGGCCTCCACCGCCACCCCAACGGCGACCCTGGAGCCGACTGCCACCGCAACGGCCACCTTCCCGCCCACACCCACACTGAGTGGAAGCCCCACGCCTTCACCTACGGCCACCGCTTATACCCTGGAAGGGTTTCAGCAGCAGTATGCCGACAAATTGAAGCACTTCGCAAAATATGGGCTGACCGAAGCCCAATATCGCGAGCTCTTCCGCACCGATTTGCTCCGCCAGAAGCTTTATGACCAGGTCACGAAGGATGTTCCCCGGGTCGAGGAGCAGGTCCGCGCACGGCACATCCTGGTGGCCGATGAAGTCGAGGCCCTGAACATCATCGAATCCCTGAAGCATGGGGAGGATTTTGGTGAGATTGCAGCAAAGCGCTCGCAGGATACCGGCACCGCCGCCCAGGGCGGCGACCTGGGCTGGTTCGGCAGGGGAGCCATGGTGGCCCCCTTTGAGGAGGCCGCCTTCTCTCTCAAGGTCGGTGAGATCAGCCAGCCGGTGAAAAGCGATTTTGGCTGGCATGTGATCCAGGTGATTGCCCGCGAAGAGCGGCCTCTGGATGCCTCTGCCTATAAGTCCGCCACCGACAAGGTCTTCAATGATTTCCTCACCTCACTTCGCGATACCTATAAGGTGGAGACCTTCGACCTTTGGAAATCCGTGGTGCCGACCATTCCAAGCTTTGAATCATTGGCCACGGAAGCCGCCCTGACCAGCCAACCCTGACAAGCTTCCGGGGTGCTTCTCAGAAAAGCCTTGATCGTAAAACTCCCGTCTTTTGGCGGGAGTTTTTTCTATTGAAGAACTGCATGCATCAGGGATCACTTAAGCGGAACGGTCGGCAGGAACTCCGGCGCCTTCCGCGCCCTGGTCAATTGCTCGAAAGCATAAGCCAGCCCGATCAGTACCCCATCCTGCCAGGCGCGACCGATAAAGGAAAGCCCCACAGGCAGGCCGGCTACTCGACCCGCCGGCACCGTAATATGCGGGGTTCCAGCCACTGCCGGGTAGGAAGTGCTGTCCATATCCCAAGTCCGTCCGCCGTCTCCATTGACCAGGTCGATTAACCATGCAGGCCCTCCCGAGGGCAGTACGATGGCTTTCAGCCTGTGCTGCTTCATTACCGCATCGATTCCCTCTTCCCTGGCCAGCCTGCGATTCTTCGCCAGGGCATTCCGGTATTTTTTGCTCGTCAGAGGTCCTCTGGCCTGGGCTTCCTCCATCCGCTCCTGCCCAAAATACTGAAGCACGCGCCCCTGGTTCTCCTCATTGAACCGGATCACATCCGCCATCGAACGAACCCGCTCCTGCGAACTTCGCTTCAGATAATCGTTCAGATCCGCCTTGAATTCATGGAGCAGCACTTCCAGTTCCGATTTTCCAAAGAGGTCGCTGGATTTTAGCTCAACATCCACCAACCGCGCTCCTGCTTTTTTCATGACTTCCAGGCATGAATCCATGAGTGCAAGCACGCGCGGATCGGTACCGAAAAGTGATCGCGCAACTCCCAACCGCGCGCCCCTGAGCGCCTCCGCGTCCAGGAATGAAGTGAAATCAGTGCTTCCATGCCGGGCACGCGACCTGGTCGCCGGGTCGCGCGGATCCGGACCAGCCATCACGCCCAAGAGTATGGCTGCATCGGCCACCGTTCGGGCCATCGGCCCTGCCGTATCCTGGCTGTGCGCGATCGGGATGATCCCGCTCCGGCTGATCAGCCCCAGGGTCGGCTTGATTCCCACGATCCCGTTCGTTTGAGCCGGACAGATGATGGATCCATCGGTCTCCGTTCCTACTGCCGCTGTGCAAAAATCGGCCGCCACCGCGGCCCCCGATCCGGAGGAAGAACCGCATGCCGTTCTATCCAGCACATGAGGATTTCGCGTCAGCCCCCCCCGGCTTGACCACCCGCTCGTAGAGCGGAGGCCGCGAAAATTCGCCCACTCGCTCAAATTGGTTTTCCCCAGGATCAGCGCCCCTGCTGCGCGCAGCTTTTCCACCAATCCCGCATCGTAACTCGCGAAATTCCCCTCCAATGCCAATGACCCTGCGGTTGTCTGCATCCGATCGGCGGTATCGATATTATCCTTAAGCAGGATCGGGACCCCATGAAGCAGCCCGCGTTCCCGGCCCGACTTCCGTTCCTCGTCAAGCATGTCTGCCAGCTTGTAAACATCGGGGTTGATTTCGATGATCGAGTTGACCCTTGGGCCATTCCGGTCCAGGGTTTCGATGCGCTCCAGAAAAAATTCGGCGAGTTGACGCGCCGTCAACCCGCCGGACCGCATCCTGGATTGGATCCTGGAGATGCTCAATTCCTGCACATACACCTCGCTTGAAGGCAGGAGAAAAGGCTCAGCGCCCTCCCCCTGTGATGTAATGCTCCAGCTGCGAGATCATGAACTTCTGGACATCCACCACTTCGTTCAGCACATCCCGGATTGATACCAGGCCCATGAGCTGCTTGTTATCGTAGACCGGCAGATGCCGGATGCTCTTTTCAAGCATCAAGGCCATGCACTCCTCGAGGGGCTGGCTGGCCTCTATATAAACGACCTTGCTCGTCATGATCTCCTGGACGGTTGTGCCTGCCGAGGTACGGCCCGTCAGTTCCACCTTTCGCACACAGTCCCGCTCGGAGACGATCCCCTCCACCTCTTCGTCCCGAAGGACCAATAAGGCGCCGCTGTTGTGCTCAGCCATCAACTTAAGAGCCTCGAGCACGCTGGCATCGGGTGAGATCGC